>CAYMUD010000001.1:0-59101 GCA_964393495.1 uncultured Clostridia bacterium
AGTAGCAGCTGAAGAAGATATGTTTGTACTTGATATAAGACAAGCTGATGCATATGCAGAAGGACACGTAAAAGGGGCTGTAAACGCACCTTGGGGACCAGCAATAGCTGAAAATTTAGCTAACATACCACAAGACAAAACAGTTTATGTATATTGCTATTCAGGACAAACAGCAGGACAGGCTGTAGCTACATTAAGAGTAGCTGGTGTTGATGCTAAATCAGTAAACTTAGGATTTAATTTTGGAATATCTAAGGTAGAAGGATATGAAGCTCAGATAGAAACAGAAGTTAACGAATTTGGCGAAGCTGTTGCTGAAATAGCTCCAGCAGTTCAAGCTGCTTTTGATAAGTACTATAATGGATTAGCTGATGTTGCTGATACTACTTTCAAAAATTACAAAGTAAGTGAAGCTAGTCTTAAAGAATTAATTGATGCAGAAGATGATAGTATATATGTACTTTCAATTAGACAAGAAGATGCCTTTAATGAAGGACATATTCCTACAGCTACATTGATGCCTTATGGTAAAGGAATGCAAGAAAACTTTAATACACTTCCAAGAGATAAGAAAATTGTAGTTTATTGTTACTCAGGACAAACAGCAGGACAAACTACAGCAATCCTTAAGCTACTAGGATATGATGCAGTTTCTCTTAACGGAGGAGTTGGAGTTGGAGCAAATGCACCATTAGGTTGGGCAAATCAAGGTTTTGAATTAGTTCAATAATAAAATAAAAGCTTTAATAATTTAAAAATTGGTGGTCTTTAAAAGACCACCTTTTTTCTTTTTGAAGATATGTTATAATGAATCTATTATAGGAGGTAGGAATGCTAATAACAAGATCATATGAAAAATTAAAAAAACATAGTTTATTTATAGATGTAAGAAGTCCAAAAGAACACAAAGATGAAAGAATAATAGATTCTATTAATATACCTTTATTTACAGACAAAGAAAGAGCTATAGTAGGAACAGCATATAAGCAGAAAAGTTCAACAGAGGCTAGGAGATTAGGAGTAGAGATAGTATCTAAAAAACTTCCGGAATTTTTTGAACAAATAAATGAACTCTTGTCGACTTCAGAAAAGCAAATAGCTGCATATTGTGCAAGAGGAGGATATAGAAGTACTTTTTTTGCTTCGGCATTCTCTTCTATAGGAATGAATATAATTAAAGTAGATGGAGGATACAAAAAATACAGGAAGTATATCTATGAAAATTTACCAAATCTAAATGAAAAGATGAATTATATAGTTATCCATGGAAATACTGGAGTTGGAAAAACCGAAATATTAAAAGAACTGGAAAAGCAGGGAGAAAAAATACTGGATTTCGAAGGAGCAGCAAACCATAGAGGATCATTACTAGGTGGAATCGGATTAGGAGAACAGAGTACCCAGAAAAATTTTGAATCAAAGGTGTTTAACTACATGGATAATGCATTAGATGATTATATTTTTGTAGAAGCTGAAAGTAGAAGAGTAGGCAAAGCTGCTATACCTAAATTTATTCACGAAAAGATGAAATTTGGAATACATATATATGTTGATGCTGATATAGAAAAAAGAATTGAAGTTTTAAGAGAAGATTATATTCAAAACAAACACTGGAAAGAAGAATCTATAAATAGTATAGATAGACTTAAGAAATATGTTTCAAAGGAAAAAATTAAAAGCTTAAAAGATAAGGTATCAGAAAATGATTTTGATTTTGTGGCTAAAGAATTAATGATAAACTACTACGACTCTATGTATCAAAACAAATCAAAAGAATATGAATATCATCTTAAATTAAAAAATATTGATTCGTCAAAGACTGCAGAAGAGATAATTAATTGGAAGAACAATATTATACTTGGCAAATAAGTAGTAAAATGCTATAATAGAACAAACGTTCTTTATGGTGGTTATATGGATAAATTAATTAGTAAATTAAAGATATTAGCAGAAGGTGCAAAATACGATGTATCCTGCTCATCCAGTGGTGTTGAAAGAAAGAACAAAGGAAAAATAGGTAATTCAAGATCCTTTGGGATATGCCATACTTGGTCTAGTGATGGAAGATGCATATCTCTTCTGAAAGTTTTAATGTCAAACAACTGTATTTACGATTGTACTTACTGTATCAATAGAAATAGCAATGATATAGAAAGAGCTTCTTTTTTACCTGAAGAAATCGCAAAGATTACATATGAATTTTACAGGAGAAATTATATAGAAGGTCTTTTTTTATCTTCAGCTGTTGACAAAACACCTGATTATACAACTGAAAAAATATGTAAATCTTTAGAAATACTCAGGTTTAAATATGGATTTTCCGGATATATTCATGTTAAAGGAATACCTAATACTTCTAAAGATTTAATGTCCAAAATTGGGTTTTTAGCAGATAGATTAAGTATTAATATAGAGTTGCCCAGCAAAAAAAGTTTAAAGCTTTTAGCTCCTCAAAAAAGCACTAAAAATCTATTATTACCTATGAAAAATTTAAATAATCAAATTATGGAAAATAAAGAAGAAAGCAGCAGATATAAAACTTCAAAAAAGTTTTTACCAGCAGGACAAACTACTCAAATGATAGTAGGAGCTACCCAGGACAGTGATTATCAATTGTTGAAAACAAGCCAGAATTTATACGATAGATTTAATCTTAAAAGAGTTTTTTACTCAGCATATATTCCTGTAGTACAAAATTCCTTGCTGCCAGCTGTAAATACAAAGCCACCCTTAAAAAGGGAACATAGATTGTATCAAGCAGATTGGCTTCTTAGATTTTATAAATTCAGAGCTGATGAACTTCTTTCGGAAACAAATAGAAACTTCGACCTTCAATTTGACCCTAAAATAAACTGGGCACTGAATAACATTCATCTATTTCCAAAGGAAGTGAATAAAGTATCTTACAAGGAACTACTTAGGATTCCAGGGATAGGGCCAAAATCTGCACAAAGAATAGTTAAGGAAAGGAATTTTTTTAAGATTAAATATGATAATCTTAAAAAAATGGGAGTAGTTTTAAAAAGAGCAAAGTATTTTCTTACTTGTGATGGAAGATACTTTGGAGGAATAGAAGTTAATCCGGAGATTATAAAGTATAAACTCGGTGAGGATGATAAAGATAGGCAGTTATCATTTTTTTAGGAGGTTTTATGGATTATCTATACGATGGTACATATAAGGGATTAATGACGGCACTATATATTAATTATAAATATAAAAAAACTACAGGAATTTTCACAAAAAATTTATACCAAAAATCTATGATATCTGATTATAAAATAGTAAAATCAAATGAAGAATTTTCTAAAAAAATGGAGGAGTTTATTTCAGATGTAATTTCAAAATCAGCTTTAAAGTTAATTTATTATGCTTATCTATCGAAGGAAGCTAATAAAGAAGAATTTATATTAAAATTTATTAATCTAGGCTTAAAGAAAGGGAATATAACACAACTTTATTCCCATGAAGATACCCTTCCAATCCAGAAAATTTACGATAAAGTATCAAAGGAAAAACACAGATTCCTAGGTATTTTAAGATTTAAAGATTTAAATGGGATACTTTTTGCTAATATTTCTCCTGATAATGATATAGTAGAATTGATAATGCCCCATTTTGTAGATAGATTTAAAAGTGAAAATTTCATTATATTTGATGATAAAAGATTTAAAGCAGGAATATACAATAAAAATCAATGGTATATTACAAATATTAATGAGAAGTTTTACAGTAAATTTAGTGATGTTGAAGAAAAGTATGAAGCAATGTGGAAAGAATACTTTAAGTCTATAAGCATTGAAGATAGAAAAAATTTAAAATCACAGTTTCAATTTGTACCAGCTAGGTATAGAAAAAATATAACTGAATTTATCAAATAATAAATATAACTATTTATGAATAAAACCTTAATAAATTAAGTGAACACCTAGATTGAACTCATCTTAGGTGTTTTATTTATGCGGACACGAGTTTTAAAAATAAGCACTAACAACATAGAGAAAAGAAATATATAAATAAAATTAAATAAATAAATAAATAAGCTTGAAATATTAATTTAATTTTGTTATGCTATATTCTAAAGTGAAATAGGTGGTGTAATAAAATGAAAAAATTTAAAAGAATTTTAGTAGCAAATAGAGGGGAAATAGCCATAAGAGTTTTTAGAACTTGTAAAGAAATGGGCATTAGGTCTGTGGCTATATATTCTGAAGAAGATAAGAATTCTCTTTTCAGAACTAAGGCAGATGAATCTTATCAGATTGGAAAAAATAAAGGACCAGTAGATGCGTATTTAGATATAGATGAAATAATAAACTTAGCAATTTCAAAAGGTGTAGATGCAATACATCCTGGTTACGGATTTTTATCTGAGAATGTAGAATTTGCTAGAAAATGTAAAGAGTTTGGAATTGAGTTTATAGGGCCTAACCATGAAATGATGGATAAACTGGGAGATAAAATCAAATCCAAGAAAGTCGCAAATCAGGTAGGGGTTCCAACTATACCTGGAGTAGAAAAAGCTGTAAGAAACAACAATGATGCAAAGGAATTTGCAGATTACTGCGGATATCCAGTTATTCTTAAAGCATCTGCCGGTGGTGGCGGTAGAGGTATGAGAATAGTAAGAAAAGAAGAAGAACTTATTGATGAATTTAACAGTGCTAAAAATGAAGCGAAAAAAGCCTTTGGAATTGATGATATTTTTATTGAAAAATATTTGGAAAAACCTAAGCATATTGAAGTGCAAATATTAGGTGATAAACAGGGAAACATCGTACATTTATTTGAAAGAGATTGTTCAATTCAAAGAAGACATCAAAAAATAATAGAATTTACTCCGGCTCTATGTATAGATGAAAAAAAGAGACAAAAAATATGTCAAGATGCTCTTTTAATCGCAAAATCTGTAAACTACAGAAGTGCTGGAACCGTTGAGTTTCTAGTTGATTCATATGGTGAACACTATTTTATTGAGATGAACCCGAGAATACAGGTGGAACATACGGTAACGGAAGAAGTTACAGGAATAGATATAGTGCAATCACAGATATTGATAGCTGAAGGTTACTCATTAGATTCTGAAGAGATAGGCATAAAATCTCAAGAAGATGTTCAACAGCATGGTTATGCGATTCAATGTAGAGTAACGACTGAAGATCCAGCTAATAATTTTGCTCCAGATACTGGAACTATTGATGTTTACAGATCTAGTTCGGGATTAGGTATTAGATTAGATGGTGGAAACGGATTTACAGGAGCTGTAATAAGCCCTTATTATGATAGTCTTTTAGTTAAAGTGACATCGAGGGGTAGAACTTTCAAAGACACGAGAAACAAATCCTCTAGAGCTCTTAGAGAATTCAATGTAAGAGGAGTTAAAACTAATATTGGATTTTTATTAAATGTACTTAATCATGAAACCTTTGAGAAAGGCATGTGTGATACAGGTTTTATTTCTGATAATCCTGAACTTTTTGAGATCAGGGGAGGAAGAGATTCTGAGCTAAGAGTAATTAAATATATAGGGGAAAAAGTAGTTAACGAAACAAGGGGAGTAAAGCCCCAGTTTGATGTTCCAAGAGTACCTAAATACAATAAAAATATAATAAAAGAAGGAACAAAAAATATCTTTGACAGAGAAGGCCCGAAAGGTATAAGCAAATGGATTAAAAACCAAAGTAAATTGCTCTTAACGGATACAACAATGAGAGATGCTCATCAGTCATTGATGGCTACAAGAATGAGAACTGTAGATATGGTAAAAATTGCACCTGCTGTAGCAAGATTAGCTCCTGATTTATTTTCTATAGAAATGTGGGGTGGAGCAACCTTTGATGTGTCTTACAGATTTTTAAAAGAATCTCCTTGGGAAAGAATGGAGAAGTTAAGAAAAGAAGTTCCCAATATATTATTCCAAATGCTCCTAAGAGGTTCTAACGCTGTAGGTTATAAAAATTATCCAGATAATGTAATTAGGGATTTTGTCAAAGAATCATCTAAAAGTGGCATAGATGTTTTCAGAATATTTGATTCTCTCAATTGGGTTAAAGGTATGGAGGTATCTATAGACGAAGTACTAAATCAAGGTAAAATAGCAGAAGCGTGTATGTGTTACACAGGAGATATTTTAGACCAAAGTAGAGATAAATATTCACTTAAATACTACGTAAACATGGCTAAAAGTTTAGAAAAATCAGGGGCCCATATTTTAGGAATAAAGGATATGTCCGCATTACTTAAGCCTTTAGCAGCAGAAAAATTAATTAAGGCATTAAAAAACGAGATAGAAATACCTATACATCTACATACACATGATACTAGTGGTAATGGAGTAGCTACATTGCTTATGGCTGCTAATGCAGGAGTAGATATTGTAGATACAGCTTTTAATAGTATGTCGGGACTTACCAGCCAGCCAGCTCTCAACTCTGTAGCAGCAGCTCTTAAGAATACAGATAGAGATACAGGATTGGATTTAGATAAGATACAGGCCATATCTGATTACTGGAATAGTGTCCGTCCTGTTTACAATCAATTTGAATCAGATTTAAAATCAGGAACTGCAGAAATTTATAAATATGAGATTCCTGGTGGTCAGTATTCAAACTTAAAGCCTCAAGTTGAAAGTTTCGGATTAGGACATAAATTTAAAGAAGTAAAAGAGATGTACAAAAAAGTGAATTTTATGCTTGGAGATATTATTAAAGTAACACCCTCTTCAAAAGTGGTAGGAGATATGGCTATATTTATGGTGCAAAATAACTATACACCTGAAAATATCTATGAAAAAGCCAAAGGACAAGATTTTCCTGATTCGGTAGTTTCATATTTCAAGGGAATGATGGGACAACCTCAAGGAGGGTTTCCAAAAAGACTCCAAAAATTAGTTCTTAAGGATGAAAAACCTATAACAGTAAGGCCTGGGGAACTACTTAAATATGAAGAATTTGATAAAATCAAAAGTCAACTTGATGAAAAACATAATATTGATTCTAACAAACAGGATATTTTAAGTTATGCTCTCTATCCAAAAGTTTTTGAAGATTATTTAAAATACAGAGAAAATGTAGGTGATTTCTCCAGCATGGGTAGTGATATATATTTTCACGGTCTTGAAGAAGGTGAAACCTGTGAAATTAAAATAGCTGAAGGTAAAATAATGGTAGTGAAACTGGTGGAAGTTAGAAAACTAGATGATGAGGGATACAGAGATGTGGCTTTTGAAATAAATGGAAATA
The DNA here is from genome assembly GCA_964393495.1 of uncultured Clostridia bacterium. Taxonomy (GTDB): domain Bacteria; phylum Bacillota; class Clostridia; order Tissierellales; family Dethiosulfatibacteraceae; genus UBA8670. Next base: position 7,242 of record CAYMUD010000001.1, read on the forward strand.
GAAGAGTTGTAAGAATAAAAGATAAAAGTATAAAAGATGAAATAGTAAAAGAAGAAAAAAGAAAAGCTGATCCAGATAATCTTAAAGAAATTGGGGCTAATATTCCAGGTAAATTAGTGAAAATATTAGTTGAAGAAGATGAAGAAGTAGAAGAGAATCAACCTGTGGCAGTAATAGAAGCAATGAAAATGGAAACAAAAATAATTGCAACCCTAAAAGGGAAAATAGAAGAAATATATGTAAAAGAAGGACAGCAGGTGGAATCTCAAGAATTAATAGCATTAATTAAATAAAAACTTGATAAAAGCCTCCTAATTAAAATATAATGAAGATATTAGGAGGTTTTTTATATGCTTGTAAATAATAAAAGGTACAAAACTATATGGATGGAAAAAGAAGGATTTATCAAAATCATAGATCAAAGGTATTTGCCTCATGAATTTGTTATAGAAAAGATACAATCAGCTGAAGAAATGGCCCTAGCAATAAAAGATATGCACTTAAGGGGAGCTGGGCTTATTGGTGCAGCAGCAGGATACGGGGTATATTTATCTGCTTTACAACATTTCAAAAAAGATTTATCTTCAGATAATTATAAAAAAATAATACTATCAGATATTGAAAATCTGAGAAAAACAAGGCCGACTGCTGTAAATTTAGAGTATGCTCTAAAAAGACAAATTAAGAATATAGAAAAACCCATTACAAAAAAAGAACTACTGGAGACAATAAAAGAAGAGGCTAAAAATATAGCTTATGAAGATGAGATCAACTGCAAAAAAATTGGAGAATATGGAAGCAAAATCATTGAAAACATAAGTAAAGAAAAGAATAAAAATACTGTCAATATTCTCACTCACTGCAATGCTGGATGGCTTGCTTTTGTTGATTACGGTACTGCTACTTCACCTATATACGAAGCTCACGATAAGGGGATAAAGATTCATGTATGGGTAGATGAAACAAGACCGAGAAATCAAGGGGCAAGACTAACAGCCTGGGAATTAGGAAACCATGGTGTAGATCATACGGTAATTGCAGATAATGTTGGTGGATATTTAATGCAAAATGGATTAGTTGATGTGGTAATTGTAGGTTCAGACCGTACCACATATACAGGAGATGTTGCAAATAAAATCGGAACATATTTAAAAGCCTTGGCAGCCTATGATAATAAAATACCATTTTATGCAGCATTACCATCATCTACAATCGACTGGGAAATATCAGATGGGCTAAAGAATATACCTATTGAAGAAAGAGATGGAGAAGAGGTAAAATACATACAAGGTCTTTCTGAAGGTAAAATTACTAAGGTACTACTTACTCCGAAGGAAAGCAAAGCGAAAAATTTCGGTTTTGATGTAACTCCTTCAAAATATGTATCAGGAATAATCACTGAAAGAGGCATATGTGAAGCGAATGAAAGCTCAATAAAAAAATTATACAAAAATAGTCGATGAATTTAATCGGCTATTTCTCTTTTTAGACGTTTTATAGACGTTAGATATATATAATTAAAATATAAAAATATAATAAATTAAAGGAGGATTGTCATGTTAAAAAATATTGATATTTCTAATTCAATGACGATTAAATTAGATTCAGAATTACCTGAACATCCTGGATTCGACCCTGAATATAGAAGAGCACCAAAACGAGAGCTTACATTGACAGATAGGGAGATAAAACTAGCCCTAAAAAATGCTTTAAGATATATACCAGAAGAACATCATGAAAAATTAGCTCCGGAATTTTTAGAAGAATTAATGACAATGGGAAGAATATATGGGTATAGATATCGACCGGAAGGAAGAATTAAGGGTAAATCTATCGATGAATATAAGGGCAAGTGTGTAGAAGGAAAAGCAATGCAGGTTATGATTGAAAATAACTTGGATTTTGATATTGCCCTTTATCCTTATGAGCTTGTTACCTATGGAGAAACAGGACAGGTTTGCCAAAACTGGATGCAGTACAGATTAATCAAAAAATATTTAGAAAAATTAACTGATGAACAAACACTAGTAGTGATGTCTGGACATCCGGTAGGACTGTTTAAATCTAATAAAAAAAGTCCTAGAGTAATACTTACAAATGGTCTAATGATAGGTATGTTTGATAATCCGGAAGACTGGTCGAAAGCAACTGCTATGGGAGTATCAAGCTATGGTCAGATGACTGCCGGGGGTTGGATGTATATAGGACCTCAAGGAATAGTGCACGGTACCTTCAATACATTACTAAATGCTGGGAGACTGAAACTCGGTGTCGCTGAAGATGGAGATATAAGAGGACATTTATTTGTATCTTCAGGATTAGGTGGTATGAGTGGAGCACAAGCTAAAGCAGTAGAAATTGCTAACGGTGTAGGTATTATTGCAGAAGTAGATAAATCTAGAATTAAAACTAGGATAGAACAAGGATGGGTTTCGAAATCTACGGACAGTTTGCAAGAAGCATTTGAACTAGCTGATGAATATATAGATAAAAAAGAACCTATGTCAATTGCCTTTGAAGGAAACATAGTAGATTTACTGGAGTATGCAGTAGATAATGATATTAAAATAGAACTTTTATCAGATCAAACTTCTTGTCACGTTCCTTATGACGGTGGATATTGTCCTCAAGGACTATCTTTTGAAGAAAGAACAGAGCTTCTAAAAAAAGACAAAGAAGAATTCAAAAAACATGTAGATAAAAGTCTTATTAAACATTTTAAGCTTATAGAAAAATTAGTAGATAAGGGAACCTACTTTTTTGACTATGGAAATGCTTTTATGAGAGCAGTATTTGATGCAGGAGCTAAAGAAATAGCTAAAAATGGTAAAGATACAAGTGAAGGCTTTGTTTTTCCATCTTATGTAGAAGATATAATGGGACCTATGCTTTTTGATTACGGATACGGACCATTTAGATGGGTTTGTTTAAGTGGTAATCACGAAGACTTAATTAAAACGGATAAAGCGGCAATGGATGCAATAGATCCAAATAGAAGAGGTCAAGATAGAGATAATTACGTATGGATAAGAGATGCTGAAAAAAATAAATTAGTTGTTGGAACCCAAGCTAGAATTTTATACCAGGATGCTTTAGGGAGAAGAGATATAGCCCTTAAATTTAACAAGATGGTAAGAGATGGAGAAATAGGACCGGTAATGTTGGGAAGAGATCATCACGACACCGGTGGCACTGATTCACCATACAGAGAAACTTCCAATATAAAAGACGGAAGTAATATAACTGCTGATATGGCTGTACATTGTTTTGCAGGAAATGCTGCAAGAGGAATGAGCTTAGTAGCATTACACAATGGCGGTGGAGTAGGAATCAGTAAAGCTATAAATGGTGGCTTCGGTATGGTATTAGACGGTAGCAAAAGAGTAGATGAAATATTAATTAATTCAATACCTTGGGATGCAATGGTAGGAGTTGCGCGAAGAAACTGGGCTAGATGTGAAAATTCAATAGATACAGCATCCCAATACAATAAAAAATTCCAAGGAAAAGATCATATTACGATACCATATGTAGCAGATGATAACTTAATAGAAAAAACATTTAATAATTTTAAAAAAGAAATTTAGAATAATTACAAAAAGATAGTGATAGAGTCAAAAGATTCTGTCATTATCTTTGTGAAAATAGGAGGATTAAAATGGAAAGAATTTTAGAATGTGTACCAAATTTTAGTGAAGGAAGAGATTTAGATAAAATAGAAAAAATCGTAGAATCATTTAGAGGAAAAAAAGGCGTTAAACTTTTAGATTACAGTAATGATGAAGATCATAACAGATGTGTGGTTACTGTAGTAGGAGAGCCTGAAGAGTTAAAAGAAGCTGTACTTCAAGCAATACAAAAGGCAGTTGAATTAATAGATTTAACAAAACACGAAGGACAGCATCCAAGAATGGGAGCAGTAGATGTAGTACCCTTTATACCTATAAGAAATGTAACTGTAGAAGAAGCAGATAAATTAGCAAAAGAGGTAGCAGAAGAAGCTTCTAAAAAGCATAACCTTCCCTTCTTTTTATATGAAAAATCAGCTTCAGCATCTCATAGATCAAATTTAGCTAAGATTAGAAAAGGACAGTTTGAAAAAATGTCCGAAAAAATGGAAGACGAAGAATGGAAACCAGATTTTGGACCGGATAAAGTTCACCCTACAGCAGGAGTAACAGCAATAGGTGCTAGAATGCCTTTGGTAGCATACAACATAAACTTAGATACAGATAATTTAGACATTGCAAATAAAATAGCAAGACAGATTAGACATATAAACGGAGGATTTAGATATTGTAAATCAATAGGTATAGAATTGGAAGATAGGAATATAGTACAGGTATCTATGAATCTAACGGACTATACAAAAACAGCTATTTATAGAGTATTCGAAACTGTTAAGATGGAGTGTAAAAGATATGGTGTTAATGTACTAGGAAGTGAAATAATAGGACTTGTTCCTATGGCAGCATTAGTAGATACAGCAGAATACTACTTAGGATTAGAAGACTTTAAAATAGATCAAGTTTTAGAAACAAGACTTTAATGTTATAATATACCCAAGGTGGTGAAAGTATGAACAAAAAAATGATTTTAAATACATCTGAACTAGTTACCTGCTCTGGATATGAACCTAAATTTGGTAAAGATATGAAGAATATCGGAGTCATAGAAAATGGAGCAGTAGTTATAGAAAATGACAAGATAAAAGCAGTTGGAAAAGAAAAGGATATACTAAAAGAATATAATAAAGAAGATTATATAGTAATTGATGCTCAAGGTAAAAGTGTAATACCCGGATTTATAGATTCTCATACTCATTTTGTCTTTGGAGGATATAGAGAAGAAGAATTCTCTTGGAGACTAAGAGGAGACGACTATATGGATATTATGAGAAGAGGTGGAGGTATTATAAGTACCGTTAAATCTACTCAAAAAGCCTCCTTAGAAGAATTGGTAGAATCTGGGAGAAGAAGACTGGATTCTATGCTTAAATTTGGAGTTACAACAGTAGAAGGAAAAAGCGGATATGGGTTGGATTTAAAAACAGAAATCAAACAGCTTAAAGCTATGAAAGAAATAAAAAAAGACCATCCAATTGATATTGCTGTCACCTTTCTCGGTCCACATGCAGTGCCAGAGGAATACAAGACAAAAGAAGATGAATTTATAGATTTTCAAATAAAAAAAGTTTTACCCAAAGTTGTGGAAAACAATTTGGCAGAATTTGCAGATATTTTCTGTGAAAAAGGAGTATTCGACATAGAACAATCTAGAAAATTTCTCACTGCAGCAAAAGGTATGGGACTAAAACTTAAGCTCCATGCAGACGAAATTGTACAATTAGGAGGAGCAGAACTTGCAGCAGAAATGGGAGCAGTATCAGCTGACCATTTATTGCAAGTTTCTGATAAAGGTATCAAAGATATGGCTGAAAAAGGAGTAATATCAACACTTCTTCCCGGGACTGCATTTTGTTTGAAAGAAGAGTATGCTGATGGTAGAAAAATGATTGATAGAGGTTGTGCTGTAGCATTAGCTACCGACTTAAATCCAGGTAGTAGTTTTACAAACTCTATACCACTGATAATTGCATTATCAGCCTTATATATGAACCTATCGCCGGAAGAAATACTTACAGCTCTTACTATAAATAGTGCTGCAGCTTTAGATAGAGTAGCTGAAGCCGGCAGTATAGACCCTGGTAAAAAAGCAGACATTTTAATATTAGATTATCCGTCTTATAAATTTTTACCTTATCATGTAGGTGTTAATATTGTAAAAACCGTTATAAAAGATGGTGAAATAGTACAAAAAAACTAAGGAGGGTATGATGAAAAATAAAACATTAGAAGAATTTTCAAAAGAAACGGCTTCAAGTCAACCAGTACCTGGTGGAGGAAGTATAGCGGCTTATAGTGGAGCTTTAGCAGCAGCTTTGTCAGAAATGGTTGCAAATCTCACAGTAGGGAAAAAAAATTATAAAGATGTAGAAGAAGAAATGAAACTAATAGTAGATAAAGCTGAAATGATAAGAACAAATATGCTTGATAATATAGAAAAAGATTGTGAGGCATTTGATAAGGTAATGGTGGGATTTAAATTACCTAAAAGCAGTGAAGAAGAAAAAGAATATAGAAAGAAAACTATACAAAAAGGATTAATAATAGCAGCGGAAGTACCTTTGGAAATTGCAAAAGAAGCCTTTGAAATAATGCCTTTAGCTGAGATAGTTGTTGAAAAGGGTAATAAAAATGCAGTAACAGATGGTTTGGTATCAGCAATGTTGGCTAGAACAGCAGTGCTTTCAGCATTGCTTAATGTAAAAATAAACTTAAATTCCATAAAAGATGAAGACTACGTAGATAAAACTAGAAAAGTGGTAGAAAATTTAGAAGAAATGGCAATTGAAAAAGAAAAAGAAATATTGAATAAATCACCTTTAAAGTAGTATAATAAATATGGTGATAAAATGAGAAAAGAAGGAATAGGAAAAATAGCTTTAAGTATATCTATAGCTAATGATGAAGAAAAAAGTATATTAATAGAAAAATATTCTAAACAAAACTATCATATTTTAACAGGACAAGCTGGTTCTATGGATTCTAAGAATATTATAGCAGCAATAGAAACAGCAGCTATGAGAAAAGATTTCATCAGAGAAAATTATAGAGAAGAGCATGCACTTTATCATGCTACCATGGAAGCCTTTACAGGATATTGTAGAGGACATGTAGAACTAGGAGAAGTTTTAAGAAGTACAGGGTTGGTATTTACCTTAGTTAGAGGAAATCTAATAGCAGGGGATAAATCATCAGGAAGCTGGCTTTCAGTTGTACTCTACGGAGAAATAGGATCTCCTAGACACGGTTTCGAGCATGAAGCAATAGGGATGGGTATACAACCTATTTAATTGACTAATTAGAGGTTTTGTAATAGAATATATTTAAACTAAATAGCCTAAAGAAATTAGATATTAGGAGGCAAATTTGGACTGTAACCCAGTCCTGATTTGTCTTTTTGTTTTTTGAAAGGAGTTAATATGAAAAATATACTAATTGATGGAAACAGTTTAACTTTGGAAGAACTTGTAAAAGTAGCCCGAAAAAACTGTAAGGTAAACTTAAAAAAAGAAGCAACTATCAAAATAAAAGAATCTCGAAAAAAGGTAGATTATTTTTTAGAAAATGATAAAAAAATATACGGAATAAATACTGGATTTGGTAAATTTAGTGATGTAATAATTTCCAAAGAAGAATCTAAACTACTTCAAAAAAACTTAATAATAAGTCATGCAGTAGGTGCTGGAGATTTTTTTTCTAGAGATATTGTAAGAGCAATAATGCTTTTGAGAGTAAATGCTTTATCTAAAGGTTACTCAGGAATAAGACTATCAACCGTAGAAACTTTGATTGAGATGATAAATAAACAGGTGCATCCTTTGATTCCGGAAAAGGGTTCCTTAGGAGCTAGCGGAGATTTAGCACCTTTATCTCATATGGTACTACCCATGATAGGATTGGGAAAAGTAGAATACCAAGGCAAAATATACTCTGGAAAAGAAGGAATGGAGATAGCGAGTATAAAAACTATAGAATTAACATCTAAAGAAGGATTGGCCTTAATTAATGGGACACAAGTTATGACTGCTGTAGGTGCTTTAACCTTATATGACGGAATAAAATTATCAAAATTAGCAGACGTAGCAGCTGGATTATCTTTTGAAGCTCAAAACGGAATAATTACAGCTCTAGATAAAAGAGTACATGAGGTTAGACCTCATAAAGGCCAGAAAGATACTGCAGAAAACCTGCTAAATCTATTGGATGGTAGTAAAATGACAACTGAACAAGGAGAAATAAGAGTACAGGACGCTTATTCTCTTAGGTGTACTCCACAAGTACATGGGGCTAGCAAGGATGCATTAAATTATATAAAAGAGAAGGTTTTAATAGAGATAAATTCAGTAACAGATAATCCTATAATTTTCGATGAAACAGGAATATCTGGAGGAAATTTCCACGGTCAACCTGTTGCTCTACCATTTGATTTTATGAGTATAGCTTTAGCTGAACTTGCAAATATTTCGGAAAGAAGACTTGAAAGGTTGGTTAATCCTTCATTAAGTAAACTCCCGGCATTTTTAGTTGAAAAAGGAGGCTTGAACAATGGATTTATGATAGTTCAATATTCTGCAGCTTCTTTAGTATCAGAAAATAAAACCCTTGCTCATCCTGCAAGCGTTGATAGTATTCCATCTTCTGCAAATCAAGAAGACCATGTATCTATGGGAACAATAGGAGCAAGAAAAGCTATGGAAATAATGAAAAATACAAGAAGGGTTTTAGCTATGGAGATGATGTGTGCTTGTCAAGGAGTAGATCTAAGAGGAAATAAGGGTTTAGGAAAAGGAACAAAAAAAGCATATAATGTAATTAGAAACAAAATATCTATGCTTACTGAAGATAGAGAACTTTATGAGGATATTAATAAATGTGAGAATTTGTTAATAGAAGATAAAATATTAGAAAAAGTGGAAGAGTTAATCCAATTTCAATTATAGATAGGTATTAAAGTATGAAATCCGGGTATAAATAAAATAAGAATATGATAGGAGGTATTAATATGGACCCTTACAAAATCATAGGATTTATTATTATAATATATGCTGGATTTCTTTTTATGTGGACAAATTCAAAACCTCACTTTGTGTGGAATAACTTCAAGGTTAAATTTATGAGAAAAAAACTTGGAGACGATGCAGCTGAAAAAATACTATACGCATTGTCTGTTTTAATAGCAATTATTGGAGTAATAATGGTAATAATATAATAATTTGATAAATAATAAATCTTGATATAAAATTAAAACAAAAATAAGAGGTGAATTATGAAAGACAAAACAACTTGGATAGAATTTGATATTTTAGAAAGATTTATGACAGATGTTTTTATTAGAATGAATGTACCGAAAGAAGATGCATCTATTGTAGCGGATGTATTAATTAATGCGGATAAAAGAGGTATAGATTCTCATGGAATTGGTAGATTCAAACCAATATATGTAGATAGAATAGATGATGGCATTCTAAATGTAAAAACCAAAGTAGAAATAGTCAAAGAAAGCCCAACCACAGCCGTTTTAGATGGTAATGATGGTATAGGTCACGTAATATCGAAAAAAGCCATGAATATGGCAATTGATAAAGCTAAAGAGTATGGTATGGGTATGGTGGTAGTAAGAAACTCATCTCATTACGGATTTGCAGGATATTACCCTTTGATGGCCGTTGATGAAAACATGATAGGTATTACCGGAACCAATGCAAGACCATCTATTGCTCCAACTTTTGGAGTAGAAAATATGATAGGTACAAATCCTTTGACAATTGGAATGCCAACAGATGAAAAATTCCCATTTTTATTAGATTGTGCTACATCCATATCTCAAAGAGGTAAAATTGAAAAACTTGCCAGAGAAGGTAAAGAAACTCCTGCAGGTTGGGTTATAGGAAGAGATGGATCAGCAAGAACAGATACAGAGGAGATACTCAAAGATTTGATTAGTGGAAATGCAGCCTTATCACCCTTAGGAGGTATAGGAGAAGAACTAGCAGGATATAAAGGTTATGGCTATGCAACAGTTGTAGAGATACTATCATCAGCTTTACAGGGAGGCATATTTTTAAAAGCTTTGTCTGGATATGATACAGCTGGAAAAAAACAACCTTATCACTTAGGTCATTTCTTTATTGCAATCAACGTAGAAAATTTTATTGAAGCAGAAGAATTTAAAAAAACAACGGGAGAAATTCTTAGACAGTTGAGAAATTCTAAAAAGATGCCAGGAGCCAGAAGAATTTTTACGGCAGGGGAAAAAGAGTATATAGCATGGAAAGAAAGAGAGAATAAAGGAGCACCTTTAAATAAGGTCTTGAGAGAACAATTAATTGAATTAAGAGATAGATTTTCTTTAGATTATAAATTCGATTTCGAATAAAAAAATCAAGGCGATTTCTTAGCAAGTCGCCTTGATTTTTTATTTCATATAAAATACATAATAATCTTATTCTTATATTAAACTATATTAAAGATTTGTAATGATATCGCCAACCTTGTAAACATCACCAGCGCCCATAGTTATTATAATGTCCTTAGAAGAGGAATTATCTATCAAATATTTTGCTGCTTTTTCGAAATTCTCTTTATACACAGCATCAATATTATTTTGTTTTAAATTTTCAACTAGATCTATCGATGATACATTGCCGTCGTTTTTTTCTCTAGCTGCGTATATGTCTATGATAACTACTTTCTTTGCTGAAGAAAAAGACTTTGAAAACTCCTTCATTAACTTCTCTGTTCTTGAGTAAGTATGAGGTTGGAATACTACAAGTACATCTCCCTCAGTTAATTTCGATACTGAATCTAAAGTAGCTTTAATTTCAGTTGGATGATGTGCATAGTCATCTATTAATATTCTATTTTTGTAATTTCCTTTATATTCAAATCTTCTTTTAGTACCGGAAAATTTTTCCAATCCATTTTTAATAGTACAGTTAGCAGCTCCTGATATATACGCGCAGCTAGCAGCTGCTAGAGAATTATAGATATTATGCATACCTGGTACTTTTAGTTTTATGTGGCAGATTTTTTCTCCTTGTATGAAAAGATCGTAAGATGGATATGGCGTGAATTTAATATCTATAGCTCTTGCATATGCTCCTTTATTAACACCAAATGATCTTAAATTGCAGCTTATATTATCGTATAAATTTTTTTGATTTTTGTCATCAGCATTGTATACTAAAAAACCAAAATCTGGAATATTCTGAGCAAACTCAACAAAAGCTTTTTTTATCTCATCTAAATTTTTAAAATAATCAAGATGGTCTTCTTCTATGTTTAGTACAGCACCTATATATGGATTGAAGTTTATGAAATTTTTCTTATATTCACAAGCTTCAGTTAAAAAGTAATTTTTATTTCCTAATCTTATATTACCATCCATAGCTTGATATTCTCCTCCTAAAAGAATAGTAGGATCTATATCAGTTTCCATCATGATATTTGCTAGCATTCCTGTGGTAGTAGTTTTGCCGTGAGTTCCTGAAATAGCTGTAGATTTATAGTAATCTTTCATTAATTCTCCTAAAAAGACAGCTCTTTCCATCAAAGGGATATTTTTCCTTAGAGCTTTTTTATATTCAGGATTGTCATTACTTATAGCAGAAGAATAAACTACTAATTCAACTTCATTTATATTATCTTCATTATGGCCAATAAAAATATCAGCACCTTTATTTTTTAATAAACTAGTAATGTGAGATTTTGTAATATCAGAACCAGAAACTTTAACGCTTTTATCTAGCATTATTTGAGCTAAAGCGCTCATGCTGATTCCACCTATCCCTATAAAATGAATAGAATTATATTTTTTCATTTAATAACCACCTTTTTTAATATTATAACCATTATATCAAAGATTAAAAATTTTTAAAAGTTTCATTTCTTGAAATTAACGAACAAAGAATGTATAATTGGATTAATAATTCGTAATGAGGTGAATAAATGAAAAAATATAAAAGAAATCAAAGAATAGGTGCTTTAATGAAAATTTTTTCAGAAAGGCCTAATCATGTATTTTCATATAACTATTTTTCGGAAGTTTTTAATTCTGCAAAATCGACTATAAGTGAAGATATCGTGATTTTAAAAAAAATAGTAGAAGAATTTAACTACGGAGAAATTAAAACAATAGCCGGAGCTTCTGGAGGTGTAGTATTCACACCTAAGATAAAAAAAGACGAAATAAAGAAGATTAAGGAAGAATTATGCAGGGTTTTTTCAGATAAAAAAAGAATAATTCCTGGTGGGTTTATTTATATGACTGATATATTTAACAATCCATACTATGTACAAAATATAGCTAAAATAATAGTGTCAATGTATCAAGGAAAAGAAATAGACTATGTAGTTACAGTTGAGACAAAAGGAATACCTGCAGCTTTAATGACCGCCAGAGAAATGGATGTACCATTAGTTGTAATTAGAAGAAATACAAAGGTTACTGAAGGTAGTACTTTAAGTATAAACTACGTTTCGGGTTCTTCTAACAAAATACAGACTATGACCTTATCAAGAAGAGCATTAAAAGAAGGATCTAGAGTTTTAATAGTAGATGATTTTATGAAAGGTGGAGGAACCGTACGAGGTATGAAGGATATGATGAGTGAATTTAATGTAGATGTGGAAGGAGTTTCTGTAGTTGTTTCTACAAAGGAACCTAAAAAGAAACTTTTTAACGATTATAATTCACTTTTGTTCCTTGAAAAAGTAGATGAAGAAAATAAAGAAATAGTCATTAAACCTAATAAATTAGAAGGTTTTAAGGAATAAAAATTTTGCTTTTTTTATTAATTTATAGTAAAATGTATTATAGTTTGGACATAATATTTTAAGAAGGCGGTGAAACCATGCAAATTACAGATGTAAGAGTTAGAAAAATAAACTCTGAAGGCAAGATGAAAGCCATCGTTTCTGTTACTTTTGATGATTGTTTTGTTGTACATGACATTAAAATTATCGATGGACAAAATGGACCTTTCATAGCTATGCCAAGTAGAAAAATGCCAGATGGCGAATTTAAGGATATAGCACATCCAATCAACTCTGAAACTAGAGCTATGATACAGGAGGCTGTGTTTGTTGCGCATGAAGAAAAGTTGGCGGAAGAAGAGGAATAATTTAATATTAACATCCGCGAGGGTCTAAATAGACCCTTTTTTATTGTGTTATAAGATTTGTTTATATATAATATTGCCAACAGGATTATATAGATGTATAATATCATAGAAATTGAGGTGGTAAAATGAATATAGGAATAATTTTAGCAGCAGGAGAGGGAACTAGAATGAAATCAAAAACTCCTAAGGTTCTTCACAAGCTAGTAGGAAAGAAAATTATTCAGTATGTTCTAGATGCTTGTGACAGAGGAAATATAAATAAAAAAGTATTAATACTAGGTCACGGTAAAGAAATGATACTAGAAAACTTAAAAAAGGAAAAATTTGATTGGAAAGAACAGCCGGTAGGAAAAGAAAAACCTTATGGGACAGGATATGCTGTTATGCAGGCGGTAGATTTTATAGAAGATAATTCTACAGTTGTAATTTTAAATGGAGATGTGCCTTTAATTGAAGGAGATACTCTAAAAAAATTCATAGAATTTCATAAAAAAAATAAAAATACTGCTTCAGTGCTTACTGCGGATATAGATAATCCCTTTGGTTACGGAAGAATAATTAGAGAAAATAATCAAATAAAAGGAATAGTTGAAGAAAAAGATGCTTCAAAGGAAGAGAAAACTATTCAAGAGATTAATTCAGGGATTTACTGTTTTAATGGCAAAGAATTAAAAGATATTTTAGGGGAACTTGATAATGACAACTCACAAAATGAGTATTATATTACAGATGGTATAAAAAAAGTCGTTGAAAAAGGACAAAAAGTTGGTGGATATAAAATATCAGATATAGTTCAAATTAAAGGAGTAAACAACAGGATACAACTTTCTGAATTAGTTAAAGAAGAAAAACTTAGAATCAACAAAAAGCATATGCTTAATGGAGTAACTTTAATAGATCCAAATAACACATATATAGAAAAAGATGTAAAAATTGGAATTGATACTGTTATATATCCTAATACTTTTCTGGAAGGTAAGACGGTAATAGGAGAAGATAACATTATTGGTCCGGGTACAAGAATTCAAAGCTCAAAAATAGGAAGAAATAACGAAATTGAGAACTCAAAAATAATAAAATCTACTTTAAAAGACTATAATAAAATTGGTCCTTATGCATACATAAGACCAAAATGTAAAATAGGCAGTTACGTAAAAATTGGTGATTTTGTTGAAATCAAGAATACATCAATAGGAGATAATTCAAAGGCCTCCCATCTTGCGTATTTGGGGGATGGAGAAATCGGTGAAAATGTGAATGTAGGCTGTGGAGTAATATTTGTAAACTACGATGGAAAGAAAAAAAGTAAGACAATAATTAAAGATGGAGCTTTTGTAGGAAGTAATTCAAACTTAGTTGCACCAATAACAATAAATGAAGGCGCTTATATTGCCTGTGGTTCTACAATTACTGAAGAAGTAGAAAAAAATGCTTTGGCTATTGGAAGAGCAAGACAGGTTACAAAAATAAATAAAGGAAAAGATAGATATAAATAGGAGGTTATGATGCTTTTACAAAATTCAGGGATCAAGCTGTTTAGCGCTGGATCCAATAATGATTTAGCTGAAAAAGTAAGTAAAGAATTAGGAATACCCTTAGGAAATTGTAAAGTCGGAGCATTTAGTGATGGTGAAACATCTGTAGAAATCAAAGAATCAGTTAGAGGTGCCGATGTTTTTGTTATTCAGCCTACTTGTCCACCGGTAAATGAAAATTTGATGGAGTTGTTGATATTTATAGACGCTTTAAAAAGAGCATCAGCAGGGAGAATAAACGCAGTAGTCCCATATTATGGTTATGCCAGACAGGATAGAAAAACAAAGGCTAGAGACCCTATTACATCAAAGTTAGTAGCTGATATGATAGCAGCGGCAGGAGCACATAGAGTTATAACAATGGACTTGCATGCTGGGCAAATACAGGGATACTTCAACGTACCGGTAGATCATTTGTTAGGAGGACCAATTTTAGCAAGATATATACAACCTTTGATTAATGAAAATACAGTCATAGTTTCTCCGGATGTAGGAGGAGTGCTTAGAGCTAGAAATTTTGCAACCTCATTAGACTTGCCCATAGCAATAATCGAAAAAAGAAGACAGAAAGCTAACATATCTGAGGTTATGAATGTAGTTGGTGATATAGAAAACAAAAATGTTGTATTAATAGATGACATAGTAGATACTGCAGGTTCTTTAACTAAAGCAGCTAAGGTGCTGAAAGATTTAGGTGCATACAAGGTCTATGCTTGTTCAACTCATGGCGTTTTATCAGGACCTGCTATAGAAAGAATAGAGAACTCAGTAATAGAAAAATTAGTAATTACAGACACAATACCTTTAACTGAAGATAAGCAAATTGATAAAATAAAGGTAGTTAGTACAGCACCTCTATTAGCTGACGTAATAAAAAGAGTTTCAGAAGGTAGATCTATAAGTAAACTTTTTGAATAAAGAGGTGAACATATGCATTTGATAATAGGCTTAGGAAATATTGGAAGAAAATATTCAGGAACAAGGCATAACGTAGGATTTGATACTATTGATTATCTTGCCTACAAAAACAAAGTTCAAATAAATAAATCGAAATTCAACTCCGTATTTGGAGAGTACAGAATAGAAGGAGAGAAGGTCCTATTGGTTAAACCTACTACTTATATGAATAGAAGTGGTTTTGCAGTAGTAGATATAAAAAACTTTTATAAGGTACCTTTAGAAAATATAATAGTAATATATGATGATGTAGATTTAGATTTAGGAAAGCTAAGAATAAGACCTGATGGAAGTGCAGGATCACATAATGGAATGAAATCTGTTATACACCAATTGGGATCAGATGAGTTCCCAAGAATAAGAATAGGTGTAAGCAAAGATGATAGAATGGATTTAGCAGCTTATGTATTACAAAAATTTTCTGATGAAGAAAGAGAAGAAGTTAAAGAAATAATTGAAAAAGCTGGAGATTCAGCTGAAGAAATTATTAAATCAGACATTGATAAAGCAATGAACAAGTTTAACATAAGATAATAAGCGCTCGGGTATATTTTTGCCCGAGCTTTAGCAGGTTATAGGTGAAAATATGAAAGATATTTATTTAAAAACATTAGAAAAAGATGAAAAGTTAAAAGAAATCATGGCGGCTGTAAATAAAGGCGTAAATCCTATTGTTTATGGCTTAAGTGAAGATAGCTTAGCTTTTTTATCTGCATACATAAGAAAAAAGAAAAATAAGAAGGTTTTAATTATTACCTATGATGATATAAGAGGGAATAAAATTAACAAAAAAATTAAAGCCTTTACGAAAAACACCTATCATCTTAAAAGCAAACAATTCATATTATATGGAATAGAAGCTTTAAGTAGAGATGATATGTACAGTAGAATAAATGTAATGGAACAAGCTGTAAAGGAAAACAGCGCTGTTTTTGTTGCTTCTCAACAAGCCATTACTGACAGAGTAATGAAAAAAGAAAGATTCAAAAGTTTTTCTTTAAAAATAAACTATGAAAGCTTAATTAATACTGAGGAATTGGCTAGAGAATTGACATTAATGGGATACAAACGAGTTCCACAAGTAGAAGGTAAAGGACAATTTTCTGTAAGAGGAGGAATAATTGATGTTTTTTCTTCTTGGAAGGACAATCCTTACAGAATAGAACTCTTTGGGGATGAAGTTGACTCTATAAGATCCTTTGACTATAAAAGTCAAAGATCTATTGAAAACATAGATCATTGTCTATTAATTCCTTGCTGTGAAATACTTCTAAAAGATGAAGAAATAGAAGAAACAAAAAAAAACATAGAAAAAGATTATAAAGAAAGTTTGAAAAAAATACCTAATAGAGAAATTGAAGAAAATTTACATAATCTATACACGGGTATGATAGAATCTTTAAACAATAGAGATTACATAGATAATGCTGAATTTTTTTCTCCTTATACTCCACTGGATTATACAAATTTTTTAAATTACTTCGAAGAAGATACCTTAGTAATATTTGATGAACCAAATAGAATTAGTGAAGAAGATAAAGTAAGAGAACTTGAATTTAGCGAAAAATATGTAGATTTATATGAAAAAGGTAAGGTTTTTAAAAACCATAGAAAAATTTTCATAAATTATAGAGATGTACTTAGTTTAATTAAGAAAAATTTAAGATACATTATATATAATAATATACTGAAGAACAACAAAGATTTTACCAACAATAGTAAAATAAATTTTCAAAGCAAAGAAATAAGATCATACTACGGGAACTTGGTAGAATTAGCTGAAGACATAAACAAACTGAAAAAAAATGGATATAGAATAGTAATAAGCATTTCTTCATTGGAAAAGGGTATTAAGCTTTTTGATGATTTAAAAACTTTAGACTGTAAAGTAGGTGTATCCGGTGAAGGAGATTCAAAGGTTCTTACCTCCCACGCATTAATCACAAAAGGATATATAGAAAAAGGATTTGAACTACCATCGGCTAACTTTATTCTGTTTACAGAAAAAGAAATATTTGGCAGAATAAAAAAGAAGAAATCAAAAAAAAGGAAATCTAAAGGTTCAAAGATAGATACTTTCACAGATTTGAATATAGGTGATTATGTAGTTCATGAATACCACGGTATCGGAAAATATATTGGTATTGAAAAGATTAAAGTAAAGGAAATAACCAAAGACTATTTAACTATAGAGTATAAGGATAATGACAAACTGTTTGTTCCTGTAGATCAGATGGATTTGGTACAAAAATACATTGGAGCCGATTCAGGAAAACCCAAGATAAATAGAATGGGTGGAGCTGAGTGGGGTAAAAAGAAAGCTAAAGTACAAAAAGCCATAGAAGATATGACAGAAGAACTACTTGAACTTTACGCCAAAAGAAAATCAGTAGAAGGATATGCTTTCTCTGAAGATAGTCAGTGGCAAAAAGAATTCGAAGAAGAATTCCCTTATGAAGAAACAGATGACCAGCTTAGATGCGTTGAAGAAATAAAAAATGACATGGAAAGTTCTATACCAATGGATAGGCTATTGTGCGGCGATGTAGGTTTTGGTAAGACTGAAGTAGCCATAAGGAGTATATTTAAGGCTGTATTTGATGGAAAACAGGCGGCAGTACTTGTGCCTACAACTATTTTGGCCCAGCAGCATTACTCAAATATGATTGAGAGATTTAGAAATTATCCTATAACAATAGAAATGTTGAGCAGGTTTAGAACGCAAAAACAGCAAAAAGAAATACTTAAAAAACTAAAATCAGGGTTGGTAGATGTAGTTATAGGAACTCATAGATTATTATCAAAGGATTTAAAATACAAAGATTTGGGGTTACTCGTAGTAGATGAAGAGCAAAGATTTGGTGTTAAACATAAAGAAAAAATAAAAGAAATAAAAACTAATGTAGATGTATTGACTTTAACCGCTACACCTATTCCAAGAACTTTACATATGTCACTTATAGGCATAAGAGATATGTCCGTTATAGAAGAACCTCCAGGTGAGAGATTGCCAATTCAAACCTTTGTAATAGAAAATAATCCTGGATTTATAAAAGAGGCATTAATAAAAGAACTATCTAGAGGTGGACAGATATATTATGTGCACAATAGGGTCAAGGATATACAGGAAAAAGCAGCAAAAATTCAAGGCTTGGTAGCAGATGCAAAAATAGCAGTAGCTCACGGTCAAATGAATGAACATCAACTTGAAAACATAATGATTGACTTTATAAACAATAAATTCGATATCTTAGTGTGCACAACTATAATAGAAACAGGTATGGATATCAAAAACGTCAACACTATGATTATAGACGAAGCAGATAAATTTGGATTATCTCAGCTATATCAGCTAAGAGGTAGAATAGGGAGGAGTAACCGAAACTCATTTGCATATTTGACTTATGAAAGAGACAAAGTATTATCTGTAATAGCAGAAAAAAGATTGAAGGCTGTAAAAGAGTTTACTGAATTTGGATCAGGATTCAAAATTGCTATGAGAGACTTAGAATTAAGAGGTGCAGGAAATCTATTAGGAGCACAACAACACGGCCACATGGCTGACATAGGATACGATTTATTTGTAAAAATGCTCGAAAGAACAGTCAAACAGGTAAAAGGAATAAAAAAAGAGAGCTTTGAAGATAGAATGGTAACTATTGACCTAGACATAGATGCATATATTCCAAATTCTTATATAGAAGACGAAGAACAAAAAATAGAGATATATAAGAAAATTTCTGCTCTTGAAGAAAAAGAAGATATATTAGAAGTATTTGACGAAATAGTTGATAGATACGGTGAAATACCTAATGAAGTAGAAAATCTTCTGAAACTTTCTACTGTAAAAATATATTCAATGAAATTAGGAGTTAAAGAAATTAAACAAAGAAATAAAAAACTTTTAATAGAATTTAGGAAAGAAGATAATTTAGTAAATCAAACAATTGGAATAATGTTGAAAAATTACAAAAAAAACATAGTAAAAATAACAAAAGATTATAAACTCATATGTAAAGCAAAAGAAGATGGAAGCATTTTAGATAAGCTTGAAAATATGTTTGAAAAAATATATAATCAAATAACTAATGTGTAAATCGCAAAATAATAGGAGGAAAATATGAAAAATAAAAAAATAATTTTAATTTTAGTATTAGTATTAGCTATAGGGATGCTGTCGGGATGTATCCAAAAAGCTGAAAGTGAAGAAGTAGCAAAGGTAAATGGAGAATCAATATCAAGAGAAGCTTACATTAATGAATTAAATATATATAAAAATATGTATGAAGTACAGTATGGTGAAGATATATGGAGTATTGAAATAGAAGAAGGAAAAAGTTTTGAAAATTACTTAAAGGAAACAGTTTTAGAAAACATGATAATAGATAAGGCTTTACAACAAGAAGCTCAAAATAATGGAATAGAAGTAAGTGATGAAGAATTGGACAGCCAATTCGAAATGTATAAAACACAATTTCCTTCAGAAGAAGAATATCAAACATTTCTTGATGGAAATATGATGACTGAAGAATATTTAAAAAACACAATAAGAAAAGATCAGCTTATAAACGAATATCTAGAGAATTATACAAGTGAAATAGAAGTCGAAGATTCAGACTTAGAAAATTACTACAATGAAAATAAAGATCAAATTGATAAAGTAAGAGCAAGTCATATATTATTAGAAGACGAAATTCAAGCTCAAGAGGTATTAACTAAGTTGAAAGAAGGAGAAGATTTTGCTGAGATGGCCCAAGAGTACTCAATAGACGGTTCAGCTCAATCTGGTGGAGACTTAGGTTTGTTTGGTAAAGGTCAAATGATTCCTGAATTTGAAGAAGTAGCTTTTAATTTAGAAGTAGGAGAATTAAGCGGACTTGTAGAGAGTCAATTTGGAATCCATATCATTAAAGTAACTGAAAAGCAAACTACATTTGAAGAGAACAAAGAAGTAATAGAGGAACAGTATAGAAGTACTTTATTTAAGGAAAGAGTTACAGAAATAAAAGAAGAAGCAGATGTGGAAAAGCTTGTTGATTATGATGAAATAGATTTAGGAATAGAAGAATCTGAAGATGATCAAACTCCAGATGACACTGAAGAATCAGATGACCCTGAAGAATCAGAAGAATCTGATGAGGATAATGAATAATTCATGAAATAAGCATAATAAAATAAAGGAGATTCTTAAATGAAAATAAAATTTACCGGAGCAGCAGGAACTGTAACAGGATCCTGCCACTATATTGAAATCGAGGATAAAAAAATTCTTTTAGATTGCGGTTTGTTTCAAGGGAAGAAAGAAGTCGAAGAGTTAAATTATGAGGATTTTCAATTTAACCCAGGGGAAATAGACTATTTATTTTTAAGTCATTCTCATATAGATCATAGTGGAAGGATACCTTTATTAGTTAAAAAGGGATTTAAAGGCAAAATATATGCAACTAAACCTGCAAGTGATCTATGTACTATAATGCTTATGGATAGCGCTCATATACATGAAGTAGAAGCAGAATGGAAAACAAGAAAAGCTTTAAGAAAAGGAGAAGAAGAAGTACTACCTTTATATAATACAAAGGATGCAGAAGAATCTCTTAAATACTTTAAACCAATTCTATATAATCAAAAAGTGGAAATTGATGAAAACATAACACTTAGATTTAAAGATGCAGGACATATACTTGGATCAGCTATAATAGAGTTGTGGATTAAAGAAAATGGTCAGGAAGAGAAATTAGTCTTCACCGGGGATTTAGGGATGAAAAACAAACCAATATTAAGAAATCCAGAAATAGTTGAAGATTGTGATTACCTAATTATAGAGTCAACATACGGAAATAGGCTCCATGAAGAGGTAGAAAAAAGAACCGATAAGTTAATAGATATACTGATAGAAACAGTTAAGAAGCAAGGTACAGTTGTAATACCTTCTTTTGCCGTAGGTAGAACACAGGACATTATTTATGAACTCAATAAATATTACGATGGAAAAGATAATGAATCTAAAAAAATGCTAAAAGATATACCAGTATATATAGATAGTCCTTTGGCAACAAAAGCAACGGGAATTTTTAATAAAAATCCACAAGCTTTCGATAAAGAAGCAAGAGATTACATAATGAAAGGAGATAATCCTTTATTTTTTGAAAAATTACACTTTACTCAAAGTGTAGATGAATCAAAAGCTCTAAATATTTCAACAGAGCCTAAAATCATTATATCTGCCAGTGGAATGTGTGAAGCAGGAAGAATCAAACATCACCTCAAACACAATCTATGGAGAAACAACGCAGCAGTGGTATTTGTTGGTTATCAGGCAGATGGAACCTTGGGACAGAGGTTAAAGCAAGGAGAAAAAGAGGTTAAGATATTTGGAGAAGAAATAAAAGTAAAGGCAAATATATATAGTATCGAAGGATTTTCCGGACACGGAGATAGAGATGATTTAATTGCTTGGTTAAAAGAAATAAAAACAACTCCTAAAAAGACCTTTATAGTTCATGGAGAAGATGATGCAAGAGAAGATTTTGCAGAAGCTATAAAGACAGAAATAGGAATAGATACTATAATACCAAAAAAAGACGAAGAATTTAAAGTTACATTAGAAAATGTAGAAAGCCTAGGACATGAAGACGAAAGAGTATTGTTTAAATCTTTAAAAGGTGTTAGAAAAGAAGAGGAAGAAATAGTTGAAGCTGAAAAAGTACAAAACCTTAAAGAAAAACTTAAAGAATTAAAAGAATTATTTAATAAAACTTCAGAAATAACAGATGGCAATTTAAAAGAAGAACTAACTGAGAAAGAATATAATAAAATAAACAATAATATAATAGAATTAGAAAAAAGCATAGTAAATTTAACAATGTCAAGTGGTAAGTAATTTTTAAAAAAAACACCCTGGAGGAGTAGAAAAATCCTTTAGGGTGTTTTTTTAACTATTGAAGATAATTAAGGCTAAAAGAACAACTACTATTACAAAACCTATAATATATATAGAATAAGTTATGCTATTCATCTTATATTTTGTTTCTTCAAAATCTTTCTTTATAGTCGTATAATTATTACTATCCTTTAATTTTTTTGCAGCATCTTTTTTTGCCTTCAGACTTTTACTAGTCTCTACAGTTTTATTGATATTTGATTTAATGTTTTCCTTAGATTTTATTTTATAGTCTTTAATTTTATCTTCAAGTTCTTGGAAATTATAATGATCTTTTTTCTTATTATTTAATATTTTTTCTTCAAAATCACTTTTAATACTTTTGCCTTTATTACTCTTTTTATTTTCATTTTTTTCTTTAAAAGTTTCATACAAATTGTGTGAAACAGATTCAAGTTTATCTAGAGGATTAACATAACTTTGAAACTCTACATTTGAAGCATATTTGATACTATGTGAAACAAAATAAGCAGTTTTTAGGAATAAGTTATCAAATATCCTAAGTATAAAGGTTGAACTATTAAACAATATTCTTGAAACTGGAATATATATATTATTTTCTAAGGAGACCCAATTACTAGTTTTATCAACGTAATCAAGATGTCCTTCTTTTTCCATTCTTAATTTAGGCAGTACGTATTTTATATAAATAACTATTCCTAAGGCTATAGTTGAAAAAGAAGAAAGTAAATTTCCAAAAGTATAAAAATGTATTTGGTGTATTGATTCATTACCTATATAAAAAATATCATAAATATTAAAGAAGTAGTTTTGGAATATGCTGGGATTGATACCAACATAAATAATTATAAAAGAAGATATTACCATAGGAAACAGAGCTCTTTTATTAATATGTTTTCTATAAGAAGCGTAATATCTGCTGTTGTCTTCTACAAATAAACTGACATACAATTTTAGTAAATAAGCAGTAGTAATAGAACTTCCTAGAGTAAATAATATTTCTACGGTAATCCTTGTAAAATCAGAGAAATGATGTAGATACTCAGATAAACTGTGATGAATTAAAGTTTTGCTTAAATAACCGTTGAAACCAGGTAATCCAATTATGGCACAAAAACCTATGAAAAAAGTAATCTTTAAAATTGGTTTAAATCTGCCAAAACCATAAAGTTTGTTAATATCTAATTCATGAGTAATCATATATATAATTCCAACACCCATAAAAAGCATTACTTTAAAGATAGCATGATTAAAAATGTGGAACATAGTGCCATATACGGCTAAATACCCATGGTCCTTAAGTAGCCCAATTAAACCTATACCTAAAAACAAATAACCCATTTGGCTCATAGTACTGTAGGCTAAAGTTTTTTTGATGTTTATAGGGTAAAGAGCCAGAATTCCTCCAGTAAATATATTTATAAATCCAAAGATAAGCATTGCAAAAGATAGATAAGTGTCGAAGTTCATAAGGAAAATCACAGTAATTAGAATTCCAAAGATACCGGTTTTAACCAAAATACCAGATAAGATTGCACTAGCAGGAGTAGGTGCTGCTGGATGTGCTTTTGGAAGCCATATATGAAAAGGTACTAAACCAGCTTTAATTCCAAATCCTATTATCAACAACCCACTTATGACATATTTTATTGATCCTAATTTAGGTAATATATAAGAAATTTGAGTAATATTTAGAACTTGAGTATAGGAATACAGTATAAATATTCCCATAAGGAGTATCATACCGCCAGCCACTGCCATAGACATATATGTCCAACCAGCTGCATGAGCTTCATCATCTTCATCATGAATTATCAATGGATAAGATGAAAAAGACATAATTTCAAAAAAAGTAAATAAATTAATTATATTTTCAGAAATAAATATTCCCAGGGTACTAATATAAGTAACCATAAAGAAAAAATGATATCTATTTCGGTGAATATAGTTAAATAAATATTGACTTGAATATATATTTACAATAAACCATATAAAACTAGTGATTAAAACAAATACATATCTGAAAGCATCTAGTTTTAAATTTAATCCAGTACCCATAACGTAGGATATCTGGAAACTTAAAGTTCCAGTTTTGATGTATTTATATAGATAAATAACAACTACTAAATTTATGAAAGTTGATAAAATATTTATTGCATTTCTTGCAGTTTCATGATTTTTACCGATAAAAAAAGAAATAGCAGTTGTTATTGTAGGAAATAATAATATAAATAAAAGTAGTCTGTCCATATTTATCCGTCCTTTAAAATAATTTGTCTGCTGCTAACTGTATTGTATCTATAATTGCATTTGGAAAGAATCCCAGGATTACATTTATTGAAGCAAGAAGTATAATAGGAACCAGCATAAAATTATTAGGTTCGGATATTTCAACTTCTTGGGCAGGATTTCCCTTAAAGAAAGCCGTAGATATTACAGGAATTAGATATCCAGCAGTAAAAAATGCGCTCAGCAGAAGAATTATAGGTACTAGGTAACTACCTTGCTCTAATCCTCCTATAGCAAGAAACCATTTGCTAACAAATCCATTTGTCGGGGGAATACCTATTAAACAAATAGAAGCTACAGTAAAGCTAATCATAGTTTTGGGCATTTTTTTACCTATACCGGCAATTTCATGTAACTCGGTTTTGTTTTCATAGTGCATTATGGCACCTACACAAAAGAATAGGGTAATCTTAATAGTTGCATGAAATAACATATGCAGCATTCCACCGATATAGGAACTACTATCAAAAACTACTAAAGCCAGCATTATATATCCCAATTGACTTATGGTCGAGTAGGCAAGTCTTCTCTTAAGATTTTCTTGGTGCATAGCTAAAAAAGAACCCATTAATATAGTCAAGAGAACTAACACCAGAGTATATTTATTACCTTCAGTAAATTCTATAACCTTCCAACCAAGCACATAGTAAGTCATTCTACCTAAAGCAAATATTCCGGATTTAACAACGGCTACTGCGTGAAGCAATGAACTTACCGGTGTAGGAGCTACCATAGCGGATGGCAGCCATGAATGGAAAGGTACAAGGGCAGCCTTAACCCCAAATCCTAAAAAAAGAAGCAGATATACCATTAAAAATATATCCTTGTTTCCATATACTAAACTTCCAACAATTCCTCCTGGAATAAAGGATAAATTTTGAGTTTGGCTAAAAAGTAGTATTACTCCAAAGAGTACCATAGTAGCTCCACAGAAAGAATAAATTAAGTATTTTTTACCTGCATTTAGAGCTAATTCAGAGCCTTTCTCAATAACCAGTGGAAATGTTGACAGCGTAAGAAGTTCGTAAAATAAATATAATGTTATTAAATTTCCTGAAAAGGCTATGCCTAGAGTAATTCCTTCTGTTATCAGAAAAAACATAAAGAATTTACTTAAATTATTTTTTCTCCCCATATAATCAATTGAGTAAAATGTTGTAAAAATCCAAAGTGAGGAGACTAGTATAGCAAATATAATTCCCGTTTTATCAGGATAGAGATAGAGATCTAAAAATTCATTTATTTTTATTAAATGAAGTATTTTATTAGTTTTGAATATTAGGATATAAAGAACCAAGAAAAAATTTATCACTGTAGTAGCTATTATAATCTTATTTCTTTTGTCATATGAAGGTTTTAATATACCTACTGCTAAACCTACAATTAGAGGTAGCAAAATAGGTAACAATATTTCTAAGTTCATTATGTACTCCTTTTTAAATGCTGAATAATCCAATTAAATTATAGGACATACCGCCTATTACAATCATAGAAAGAACGAGTAAAAATATAGGTAGTAATCTGACAAATGGTATTTTTTTTGATTTATATATTTTTCCTTCGAGATTTTCATTACCAAAATATCCATTTATTACAATAGGAAAATAGTATAAAAGATTTAGCAAAGAACTGGCTAATATTATTAATATCAAAGGAACTCGGCCTACTTCTATACAGGTTAGTGAAAGATACCATTTTGATATAAATCCTGGAAGTATAGGAATACCTACCATAGAAAATGCACCCAAGGTAAACAACCCTAATGTAAAGGGCATTTCTCTACCTATACCCTTTAAGTCTTCAATTTTCTTGCTTCCCGTTTTCTTTATAAACAAACCAGATATCAAGAAAAGAGATGATTTAGTAACGGCATGGCCGATTATATGGTATATAGCTATGGCAGTACCTGAAATAGTACCTAGGCCTATACCAAAAACAATGTAACCCATTTGAGCTACACTTGAATATGCAACCATTCTCTTTAATTCTTTTTGCATTATTGCCATAATAGATCCAAAAATCATACCCATAGAGCCTAAAAGAAGAATTATGTCCATAATGATAAAACTATTGACTATTTCATAGCTGAACATTCTGAACAAAACCTTCATTAACATAAACACATAAACCTTAATAACTAAGGCAGATAAGGCAGCACTAGCAGGGGTTGGCGCTGAAGAGTGAGCATCAGGAAGCCAACTGTGAAGAGGAAACACAGCACTTTTTATACCTAAACCAACTGTAAACAGTCCTAATATAATTAAGACGGCATTTCTGTGAAATTGATAATTATTTATAATTATTTCATGTATATTACTTATATTTAAATGACCTGTAATAGAATATATATATGCGATAGCCATTAAAACCAATCCTGATCCGATAGTACTCATAATCAAATACTTTACAGTTGCTTTGATGTTTTCCTTTTTATCTTTTAAAATAATTATACCGCAGGCAGAAAGCGTTGAGACTTCTATAAAAACATAACTATTAAAGAGATCATTTGTGTAAATTACTCCTAAAAGTGATGCTAAAAGTATGTTTATTAAAATATAAAAGAAAGATAATCTGTTCTCTTCCACTTCTTTTTCTAAATTGAATTTTGAATACCACAATATCATTACCATAACAAAGGTAAATACTAAACCTACTAAGGCTTCAGATTTGCCAACATAAAACTCTATACCAAGTAAATTACTTGGATTCCCTATTGACAAGGTTATAACTTCTTCAATTAGTACTTTCTTTACTAATAATATAGAGAGCAAAAATATAAAAACATTAGATGCTAAAGAAATAAATTTTACAATATTATTTTTCTTAATAAGCATCATTACAAAAGAGAATAAAATTAAAATTAAAATATTAATAATAGGTATATAGTTAATCATTGTTTTCTCCTCTCATTCTTAGGATTACTTCTAAATCAACAGTTTGGTAGTGATTGTAAAGTTTTATAGTTAGTGCTAATGCAAAGGCAGTAGTTGTAACGGCGACAACAATACCGGTAAGCATAAGGGCACTTGGAATAGGGTTAATATAACTATCGACCCCTTTAAAAGAATTGATTATAATTGGTGCATCTTTTCCTTTTATATAACCCTTAGCTATAAAAAACAGGAATATTGCAGTATCCATAATATTCATACCTATAATTTTCTTTATTAAATTTCGATGAAGCATAAGAGTAGCAAAGCCTACACCAAAAAGTATCACAGCGCCAGTTTCAAAATAATTAGTTAAAATAATATCCATATTAAACCTCATCCTTTATAAAAATCGAAAAAATAATATAGAATACACAAGCAACAACTATACCCACAGCTATATTTAGTGGGAGAATAAATCCAGCACTTAATATACTGCCGAAGTTACCTAAAGGCGGGTGTGGAAGTTCTAATTCATAAGATAAAAAGCTGTATCCCTTTATTATTGTATAAAAAATCAATGAAGAACTAATACCGACAAGAAGTTTTTTTCTTGAATATATACTTCTTACAAGGTCTTCACCGTATATTAAATGCATTATAATCAAGGAGGTTCCAAGTACAGTTCCTCCGGAAAAACCTCCACCAGGAGAAAGGTGACCGTTGATAATTACATATATGCCAAAAAGCTGTACTAGAGGGATTATTATTTTGCCTACTTCCTTTAGTATTATATCTTTATTCATATTAAACTCCTATACTTTGAAAAGCAGTATAATAACAGTTACACCGCTAAATAAAACAGTGGCTTCCATTAATGTGTCTAATGCTCGATAGTCAAGAATAATTCCAGTAACTATGTTTGCAGCTCCAGTTTCTTTGCTAGTATTTTCTATATAAGTTTTACTTAGAATATTATTACTTGGGTTGTTTTCCTTTCCAAATTCAGGAAGATCACTAACTCCAATTAATAAAATAGAGATAAGTATTATAGTTATTAAGCTGGCACTAATTTTTCTCATTATGTTCACCTTTAACCCTTCTTATAGTTAATACAAATAAAAGAGTGGTAACACCAGCGCCTACAGCTGCTTCCGTTATTGCTAAATCCGGAGCATTTAGTTGTTGCCACAATATAGCCATAAGTAAACTATATACCATAAAAACGACTACACTAGCTAATAAATTTTTAATAATGGATACTGATATAGAAAAGATAATCAAAAAAATCATTATTATTATGCTAAAGCTTTCCATTTTTAGAATCTCCTTCTTTTTCATAATTTCCTCTAGCTATTATATGAGTCGCAGTAGGAGTAGTTATAAAAATAAAAATAATTATAAGAATAATTTTAAATGTTACTGGATTAAATCCGTTATAAATACAAAAAGATATAAGAGTTAAAAAAGCTCCTAATGTGTCGCATTTAGCTGAACTATGAGCTCTTGTGTAAAGATCAGGAAATCTTAGGATACCTAGAGTACCAACAGCAAAAAAGAATAAACCAGAAATTAAAAAAATAGAAAATAAAACTACCTTCATTTTAGGACTCCTTTATAACTTTAGATATTAATACAGAAGCTGTAAAGCTAATTAAGGCATAAACTAATGCAACATCAATAAAGTAAGTTTCGTGGAAAATAAACGATACTCCGATAATTATAGTTATGACCTTTGTATTAACTACATTGATTGCTATGATTCTGTCGGCAATACTAGGGCCTTTAATAGCTCTGTACATACATAAAAAAATTGTAACAGATAAAAAAATTAAAGAAAATTTTAACAAACTAATCATAATATTTTTCCTCGATTTGAAGTAGTATTTTTTCAAATTTAGAATTTTCAATACCTAACTTAAAGTTTTCTTTTAAACAGTGTACTTTAAGAGAATTTCCCTCTACACTTATAGTTAATGTACCTGGAGTTAAAGTTATTGAATTAGCTAAAATCATTTTATGGAAATCAGATTTCAATTTAGTTGTATGTTTAATTATAGTAGAATCTAGTTTAGGCTTAGGACTTAGAATAATTAAAGCGACATGTACATTAGCTTTAACTATTTCAACTAGTAAAAGAAATAAATATTTAAAAAATAAAATAAAATACCCAAAATTCAACTTTGGTTTTTCATATTTTAATAAAGATTTATTTATAAAAGATATGTATATAGAAAAAAAGAAACCTATGACTAAAATTTCTAAAGTCAAGTTTTCTGAAAAAATAATCCAAATTATAGTATAGAATAAAATAAAGAAAATATTCAAATGTTATCACTCCTAAATTATAAGAAAACAAGTTAATTAATGTAATAAAAAACCAATGTTATAATAACACAAATAGAATATATATTCAATCTTTGATTGACAATTAACAACATATTAAGAATTAATTAAATTAATTATCTGAAATTGTAAAAGGGTATTCAATATAGTATAATCAAGTAATAAATAAAAAAATGGAACTAAAATAGATTTGTTACGTCTAAATAAATAATAACAGGGGTGAATATAATATGAACCAAGACTTAATAAGAAAAAGTCAAAAAGGTGATGTAGAAGCTTTTGAAAAATTAATTAAAGAACATAAAAAATACGCATATAATATAGCTCTTAAAATACTAAAAAATAAAGAAGACGCTGAAGATATTTCTCAGGAAGCATTGGTAAAAGTGTACCAAAATATAAAAAGTTTTAATATGAATTCTTCATTTAAAACTTGGATGTACAAAATAGTATTCAACACCTGTATTGACTTCAAGAGAAAGAAGAGACTGAAAACATCATCTTTAGATGAACCTATTCACTATGGTTATGATGACATACCAAAACAAGTAGAAGATAATAAAAAAAATCCGGAAAAATTGTTGTCAGAAAAGCTTAATAAACAATTGGTCAATAAAAGCATAAATATGATGGATGATGACTTTAAAAATGTAATTATACTTAGAGATATTCAGGGGTTTAAATATAAAGAAATTTCAAAGATACTTGGCTGTAATGAGGGAACGGTTAAGTCTAGAATAAGTAGAGGTAGAGAAAAATTAAAAGAAATAATCATACAAAATATGTAGAAAAATGGAAGGTGATTTTATGAACTGTAAGGAATTTGAAGAAAGAATATCTTTATATATAGATAACAAACTTACAGACAAAGAAGCAGCAGAATTTGAGGAGCATCTTAATAAATGTGAAAATTGTCGTATAAATTTAGAAAACACAAAAACTATTGTTGAGATAGTAAGGGATACACCTCTCGAAAAATTACCAGAAGGATATTGTGAAAAACTTCACTATAAATTAATAGAAAAGAAACCAAAGAATAGATGGAACTGGAAAAGAATAACGGCAATAGCAGCAAGCTTTGTTGTTTTATTAGGAGCAACATTCGCCTTTTCAAACCTAGGTTTAGGAGGAAAATCTTCTAACGATATGGGATTTATGGAGGAAGCAGCTGAAGAACCTGGTTTTCCCAAAGAAGCACCAGTAGTTGAATCACCTGAAGCACCTGGCTTTACTTCAGAATCATCAGCTGATTATGAAGAAGCAGAGTATGATGAAGCTTTAAGAGAAGAAATGGGATTTTCCGGGACTACTGATGACGGAGGAAGAAATGTAGGAATAGCATCAGAAGACACAAATTATAGAGATAGAGAGTTAAAGATAATAAAAACGGGTACACTGGAAATAGAAACTTCTGAATACGATACATACGTTGAAAAAATTAAGTCAATAGTTTCCGATAATAATGGATATATAGAAAATATGGAAACATATACAAATAACTACTACTACGATAATAATAATAATAAGGTAAAATTAAGAAACGGAAGATTTACAATTAGAATACCAAATGAGGCTTTTCAATCAGTATTTGTTTACCTTAAAGATGAAGGAGAATTAATACAAGAATCGATAAATGAAAATGACGTAACTAGAAATTATTATGAAATAGACAATAAGGTTAAAAATTTAGAAGTACAAGAAGAAAGACTAAGAGAATTGATGAAAAAGGCTGAAAATGTAACAGAAATTATGCAAATAGAAAGTGAATTATCAAGAATAAGAAGTCAAATAGATAATTTTAAAATGAATCTTTCAGATATAGACAATAGAGCTTCAATGTCAACAATTTATCTTGGTGTAATAGAAATTGAAGATAAAGGTAGAATACAGCCCGTAGATGAAAATATATGGTCTGAAGCAAAGGAAAGCTTCACTAGGTCAATAAATAGAATGATTAATTTCATGGAAAATACATTTATATCCTTTATAGGATTTTTACCGGTATTAATACTTATGATAATAATTTTATTTATAGTGTGGATATTAGTAAAGAAAATTTTCAATAAAGAATAAAAATACTTTTTAAAGCCTCTTAATAGAGGCTTTTTTTATGTTTGTAATTGATATTAAAATATAATATAGTATGTATAATAGACAAAATAATTAATTAGGGAGTTTTATATATGAGTAAAGATAAATTTGTAATTATTGATGGAAACAGTGTTTTATTCAGAGCATATTATGCATTACCACCTTTAAAAAATAAAAAGGGAGTATTTACAAATGCAGTGTACGGATTTTTAACTATGCTTTATAAAATCATTGAAGATTATGAACCTAAATATATTTGTGTAGCTTTTGATCCTGATAAGCCCACTTTTAGGCACGAAAAATATGAAGACTATAAAGCAGGAAGAGCAAAAGCACCGAATGAATTAGTAATGCAGTTTGGAATGATAAGAGACGTTTTAGATAAACACAATATTGAATACTTGGAAATAGATGGATATGAAGCTGATGACGTAGCTGGATCCCTAGCAAACAAATTTAAAGACAAGGGAATAGAGAGCTATTTAGTTACAAGCGATAAAGATTATCTTCAATTAATTGAAAAAGATATAACTGTAATCTTAACTAAGACGGGTGTAACAAATATTGTGGAATTTGACGAAGAAAAAATGCAAGAAAAATATGGAATAACTCCTGATCAATTTATAGATCTAAAGGCTTTAATGGGAGATAGTTCAGATAACATACCGGGAGTCTATGGCATAGGAGAAAAAACTGGACTTAAACTTTTGAAAAAATACAAAAATTTAGATGGAGTTTACGAAAACATCGACGAAATCAAAGGTAAAAGGAAAGAAAAATTGGAAAAGGAAAAAAGCCAAGCTTACTTAAGCTATACTTTAGCTAAAATCATAAAAAATCTACCATTAGATTATGATTTGAACTTTTTCCAATATGTAGAAGCTGATAAAGAAGAGCTAATGAAAATATACGATGAATATGAATTTAGAAAGTTAAAAGATAGATTCAAAGAAAGTGCCCAACTTACTTTTGCTAGTGATGATGTGAAAGTAAAAGAAAGACAAAAAAATATAAAAGAAATACCAAAAGCTAAAGAGATTAATGTACAGGAACTGATTAAGAAAATAAAGCAAAGCAAAAAATTCGGTTTTAAATTCCTTTATGACGATGAAAGAGTATATTATTCAAATATAGTTTATGCTGGTTTTATAGTAAATGATGAAATTTATTATCTAAAAGAAAACATAATAAAATCATTAACTGAATTAAAAGAAGTATTTGAAGATAAAAAAATAAAAAAAACAAGTCATCATATAAAAGATGAGATCATATCCCTTTTGAAAATCAAGATCAATCTAAAAGGGGTAGATTTTGATACTATGATAGCTAAATACATTATAGATCCTTCTGAAAGAAGTTATGATATAGATAGACTGGCTTACGAATTTCTAGAAATTGATATTTACGGAGAAAGCTATTATTTAGGTAAAGGTAAGAAGAAAAAGAACTTTAAAGAAATTGAAGAAGAAAAATCCTTGAAATATTTATCTGAGACATTGTATATAACAGAAAATATTAGAGAAAAGTTGGAAAAAAAGGTAAAAGAATCTAATATGGAGAATCTCTACACAAGCTACGAACTACCTTTAGTAAAGGTTATGGCATCAATGGAAGTACTTGGCTTTAAAATTGATAAAGAAGAATTAAATAGTATAGGAAATAAAATCAAGGGAAAACTTGAGATATTAGAAGAAGTTATACAGGATTTTGCAGGAGAAGAGTTTAATTTGAATTCCCCCAAGCAGTTGGGAGAAATACTGTTTGATAAATTAGAATTACCCGTTATAAAAAAAACAAAGACCGGTTACTCAACTAATGCTGAAGTTTTAGATAAACTAAAAGATAAGCACCCTATAATTAATAAAGTTATAGAATATAGACAACTATCAAAGTTGAACTCAACTTATGTAGATGGCTTTGTAAAGTTAATTGATAAAGAAGACGGAAGAGTTCACTCCAGCTTCAAACAAACTATAGCTTCTACTGGCAGAATTTCTAGTACAGAACCTAATCTTCAAAATATTCCTGTAAGAACAGAAGAAGGAAGAGAATTGAGAAAAGTTTTTGTGGCAGAAGATAAAGACTATATTCTTCTAGATGCAGATTATTCTCAGATAGAATTAAGAGTACTAGCTCACGTAGCTAATGAAAATAAATTAATAGAATCTTTTAAAAAAGGTGAAGATATTCATACTAAAACTGCTGCTGAAGTTTTTAAAGAACCAATTGATGAGGTAAGCTCTATAATGAGAAGTAGAGCAAAAGCCGTTAACTTTGGTATTGTTTATGGGATAAGCGATTACGGATTAAGTAGGGATTTAAATATTTCTAGAAAAGAAGCAAAAGAATACATAGATAATTATCTAGAGTACTACTCCAACATCAATGAATATATGAAAGAAATAATAAAAAAAGGAAAAAATGACGGATATGTAGATACAGTATTCGGAAGAAGAAGATATTTGCCTGAATTAAAATCAAGAAACTATAATGTTCGTTCCTTTGGGGAAAGATTGGCCCTAAACACACCCATACAAGGAACTGCAGCAGATATTATAAAAAAAGCTATGATAAATGTATACGAAAGATTAGAAAATGAAGGATTAAAGTCGCGACTTATACTCCAGGTACATGACGAACTCATAATAGAGGTATATAAGCCTGAATTAGAAAATGTCAAAGGTATTCTTAAAGAAGAAATGGAAAATGCTGCTAAATTAAAAATAAAATTAGCAGTAGATATGAATACAGGAGTAAGTTGGTATGAAGCTAAATAAAAAGATTATAGTCCTTACTGGAGGTATAGCCTCTGGTAAATCTACAGTCGGTAAAATTTTACAAGAAAAAGGATATCAGGTAGTAGAATCTGATAAAATCGTCCATAAGCTTTACGAAAAAAACTCCAAAGTATACAAATATTTAGTAGAAGAGTTTGGGAATATAATTGAAGGCGAAAAAGAAATAAATAGAAAAAAATTAGCAAGCATAGTATACAGAGATAAATCAAAGATAAGAAAATTAAACAAAATAGTTCATAAATATGTAGTTAAAGAATTGATGGCAAAAGCAAAAATTATTGATGAAGAAATAGTTTTTTTAGATATACCACTAATGATAGAAGAAAAGGAAAGATTAGAAAATCATGGTCTTATATATGATAAAATATGGTTAATTGAATCTCCGGTGAACTTAAGATTGAAAAGAATAGTAGATAGAGATAATATAGGCGAAAAAGAAGCAAAAAAAATCATTGAAAATCAAATGAAAGATTTAAAAAAAGAAAAATATGCAGATGAAATAATAAAAAACAATGGTAACATAGATAAATTAAAAGAAGAAATAGAAAAAAAGTTGCAAATATTAAAATAGAAAAAGAATAAAAATAATGTTATAATACTGTACTAGTATAGACTCAGGAGGATGTAAAATGGAAAGTATAAAAAGCTTAGAAGACATTAAGGATATAAAAGTAAAAGATCTAGAAAAGAAACTGGTTTCAGCTAATCATGAAGAAATACTTAAAGGTTTTACTACAGATGTTTACTTTGTTAGAACTTTAGATATATTAAAGCACATGAATTTAGATGAAACAGAAGTAACTGCAGAAATCTTCGCTAGAAAAGATGGAGTATTTGTAGGTATAGAAGAAGTAAAAGAAATATTAAAGGACAAAGATATAGAACTGTGGGCATTAGATGAAGGAGAAAAGTTTAAAGCAAAGGAAACTTTAGTTAGAATAAAAGGGAAGTACAATGAGTTTGCCATTTATGAGTCCGTTGTATTAGGATGCCTTGCAAGTCCTTCTGGATGGGCAACTGCAGCAAGTAAAGTAAAGGAAGCCTGCGGCGACAGTGACTTTGTAATTTTCGGTACACGCCATCTACACCCCTCAGTTTCTACAGTAATGGAGAGAGCAGCTTACTTAGGAGGAGCTTCAGCAGTAAGTAATATATTAGCTGCAAAAAAAATAGGTATTGAACCTATGGGAACATTACCACATGCATCTTTTATAATTGCAGGAGATACCGTGAAAGTAGCTAAAGCTTATGATGAGATATCACCTAAAGAGCATAAAAGAATAGTATTAGTTGATACTTTCAAGGATGAAGTAGAGGAATCATTGAGAGTAGCTAAAGCTTTAGGGGAAAGTCTATATGCCATAAGACTTGATACGCCTAGTGAGAGAGGCGGAGTAAGTCCAGAATTAGTAAAAGAAGTAAGAGAACATCTTAACATTCAAGGTTATAATTGGGTAAAAATATTTGTATCAGGAGGATTGACTCCAGATAGAATCAAAGAATTAAAGGAAGCTGGAGCAGATAATTTTGGAGTTGGAAGCTATATTTCGGGAGCTAAGGCTATAGATATGACTATGGATATAAAAGAAGTAAATGGTAAACCTATAGCTAAACGTGGGAGATTACCTGGAATAGTAGAAAACCATAATATTAAAAAAATAAAATAACCTTTACAATGAAAGTAATTATAAATATAATATAAAAATGAAGTTAATATAAAAATGATAAATAAAAAAGGTATAGATAATTATACCTTTAATATGCAAGTGTGGTGGAATAGGCAGACACGCAGGCTTGAGGGGTCTGTGGTAGAAATACCGTGTGGGTTCGAATCCCACCATTTGCACCATTTATTTTCCTTAATATTTCCTTATACTATTCTAGTATAAATACTTTTACCATTCTATAAAATTTTCTTGTGGATAATTCTCGAATTCTTTCTTTATGTAAATAAAAGTATAATTTTTTTTTGTTATTTCAACATTTTCTTCAAAATCCTGTATAAATAAGATATTTTCGGTTTTTATTTTATAAAATTTATTATATAATACTAATCAGACATTTAAAAAAATATTTCACCCCAAAACTAGTTTAAAATTTTGAAAATATAACAAAATAAAGTAGTAATATAGGCTTATATAAGATTGACAAATAATTAACAATCTGATATAGTGATTTAAATATTTTGTTATGGAGGATTTCATGAAAGTAAAAGAAATTAAGGATATACTAAATGCTAAAATATACACAGGACAAGAATGGTATGAAAAAGAAATACAGGGAGTTTTTGCTTCAGATCTTATGAGTGATGTATTAACTACAGAATTTTTTGAAGATAAATCCATATTAGTTTCAGGGTTAAATAATCCACAAGTAATAAGAACAGCGGAGATGTTGGATATAGATGCTGTAATTTTAATAAGAGGAAAAATTCCAACGGAAGAAACTATATCTATGGCGAAAGAAAATGATATGGTTTTAATGTCAACAAATAGTAATATGTATAATACTTGTGGAATACTTTATTCAAAGGGGATAAAAGGTTTAAGTAATGAAAAAAATAAAAAGTTATAAATATCAAATTAATAAAAATGATTTTGTGAACGCTGGAAAGGTTTCCAGCGCTATAAAAAGAAATCTAAAAAAAATAGGATTTACCAACAGAATAGTAAGAAGAATAGCAGTTATTTCATATGAAGGGGAAATGAACATTATTATTCATTCTGAAGGCGGAGAAATTGAATTGGGAATTTTCGAGAATAAAATAGAAATTAAGATAAATGATAAAGGACCAGGAATAAATGATGTTAATTTAGCAATGACTGAAGGATACTCTACTGCCCCTAGTGAAGTTAGAGAATTAGGTTTTGGTGC
Source organism: uncultured Clostridia bacterium (assembly GCA_964393495.1). GTDB lineage: Bacteria > Bacillota > Clostridia > Tissierellales > Dethiosulfatibacteraceae > UBA8670. The sequence continues at coordinate 44,651 of CAYMUD010000001.1, forward strand.
AGGTATGGGACTACCAAATATCAATAACTGTTCTGATAAATTCAATATTACTTCTAGTAAAGACGGAACAAAAATACAATCTACAATTTACTTAGAGTAGGAGGAGAAGATGAAACGCACGTTTTACTTAGAAAAAGACAAATGCAAAGGTTGTACAAATTGTATGAGAAAATGTCCAACTGAAGCTATTAGAATAGTAGATGGCAAAGCTGTAATTGATAATGAAAAGTGTATAAATTGTGGAGAATGTATAAGAGTATGCCCCTACAATGCATATACACCAATTACAGATAAAATAATTGACTTAAAGGATTATGAATACAACATAGCAATACCTTCAACAACTGTATATGGACAATTTACTTTAGGAACAAAAATTTGTAAAATTCATAATGCTTTGCTAGGACTAGGGTTTGACTATGTATACGATGAAAGTTGGGCTGCAGAACTTATAACTAAAGCTATAAAAGAAAAGGTCAATGATCAAAAAGAAATAAGACCTAAAATTTCATCTAATTGTCCGGCAATGGTTAGATTAATAAAAATAAAATATCCAGGACTTGTAGATAATATAGTTGAAGTAGAAGCACCCATGGAAATTGCAGCTCGGCTAGCAGTAAAAAAAGTAAAAGAAAAAAATAAAAATTTAAAAGATGAAAATATAGGAGTTTTTTATATATCACCATGCCCTGCAAAAACTTTAAGTGTAAAAGAGCCTATAGGAAAAAGCAGATCCTATATTAACAAGGTAATTTCACTAAAAGAAATATACGGAGATATGGTTAGAGAACTGAAAATGCACAGTGAAATATGCTTTTCAAATCCATCACTAACAGGTTTGAAATGGTCGATTTCAGGAGGTCAAACAGATGCTTGTGATTTTGAAAATAGTATAGCAGTTTCTGGACTTGAAAATGTTGTGGATGTATTAGAAGAATTAGAGATGGGAAAACTAGACCATATTAAATATCTTGAAATCCTATCTTGCAACGGGGGTTGTGTGGGAGGAACTTACAATTTTGAGAATCCTTTTGTAGCCAACAGTAATATCAAACATATTTTAAAAACAATAAAAGAAGAAAAAATAATTAACGACGATATAGATAGGTATGAAGAATACAAAAACAAAGGATATTTTGAAGTAGAAATATATAAAGGAATTCAAGAAAAAAAACCAAATATTAAGGAAGCAATAGAAAAAATGGACAGAATTGAAAGAATTTATGAAAAGCTACCTAGTTTAGATTGTGGATCTTGTGGTGCACCTACTTGTAGAGCATTAGCTGAAGATATAGAAGAAGGAATTAAAACTATAGATGATTGTGTGATACTTAAATTGGAGGGTAAATAACATGAATATTAAAGATGTAATTAAGAAGTTAGAATTGAAAGAAGCCACCAATATATCTAATGACATTGACTTTGAGAATGTTTATATTGGAGATCTTCTAAGTGTAGTTATGTCAAATGCAGAGGAAAATAGTATATGGATAACTATTCAAACCCATTTAAATATTGTAGCTGTTGCAGACTTGATAGATATTGCAGGAATTATTGTAGTTGAAGATATGGAAGTAGATAAAGATACCGTAGAAAAAGCAAATGAGCTTGAAATTCCTATATTAACAACAGATAAATCTGCTTATGAAGCGGCATGTGAAATATATCAGATAAGCAGTTAAGTAGTTAAAATCATGAAATATTATTATGATCTACACATACATTCAAACTTATCACCTTGTGGAGATAAAGATATGACTCCTAATAATATAGTAAATATGGCCTATATAAAAAACCTTGATTTGATTTCCGTAACCGATCATAATAGCTGCAAAAATTATCCTGCAATTGAGAAATTATGTTACGAAAAAAATATTGAGCTTATACCAGGTATAGAAATAAATACAAAAGAAGAAGTCCATATTTTATGTTATTTTAAAAGCTACAGTAATTGCAAAAAAATTTCTGATTTAATATACCAATCTCTACCTAAAATTAAAAATAAACCGGAAGTGTTTGGTCAACAGTTAATCTATGATGAAAAAGACAACATTATTGGAAAAGAAGATATTCTACTGACTAGTGCTTCGAAATATTCAATAAATTCTATTTTAAAATTAGTTAAAGAGCATGATGGGATATCAATTCCTTCACACGTAAATAGAAGGGCAAATGGTATAATTGGAGTTCTGGGTTTTATACCAGAAAATTTAAATTTTAAATATATTGAAGTAAATGAAAATATTAATGATTCTTTGTTAAAAAAATTTAAAAGCAAATATAAAATCATAAGGAATTCCGATGCTCACAAATTAGTTGATATTTCTGAAAGAGAAAACTATTTAGAAATAGAAGATATAAGGAAACTATTTTAAAAAAGGATTGGAATATCCTTTTTTTATTTAAGGAGGACATATGAAAGAATTATCATTACATATATTAGATATAGCTACTAATTCAATAGATGCTGAATCAGATTTAATAGAAATAAAGGTTGAAATAAATACCGAAAAAGACTACTTAAGAATAAATATAAAAGATAATGGCAAAGGAATAGAAGCAAATAAAAAAGAACAAATAATAAACCCTTTCTATACTACAAGAAAAGTTAGGAATGTTGGCTTGGGAATACCACTACTTAAGGCCGCTGCAGAACAGTGCCAAGGATATTTAAAAATACAATCCGAAGAAAATATAGGGACAGAGGTGGATGTAGAATTTAAAAATAGCCATATTGATAGAGCACCTCTGGGAAAAATTGAAGAAACTATAACAACTATATTGAATTATGATAAAAAATTTGATTTAATATATATACACGATGTAAATGGGAAAAGGTTTATATTTGATTCTAGAGAAATCAAAGAAATACTAGAAGATGTTGATATTAGAACTCCAAAGATATTAACTTGGATAAAAAAATATATAAGAGAGAATATTGATAAAATATAAACAAACATTAATAGAAAATTATGTGTAAAAATCATTTTCATTGTGTTATAATGTACAAGTTAATAATGTATACAATAAACATATTAATCAGTTAGAGGTGATAATAAATGAGTGATAAAGGATTAACTTTTAGAGGAGGTATTCATCCACCTCACTTTAAAAAGCAAACTGAAAAGAGTCCAATTGAAGAGGCAACTTTGCCGAAAGAAGTAGTAATACCATTACATCAGCATATAGGTGCACCTTGTGAACCTACGGTAGCTGTTGGAGATAAGGTTAAGGTTGGTCAAAAAATTGGAGATACAAAAGCTTTTGTATCGGCACCTGTTCATTCCAGTGTTTCGGGCGTAGTAACAAAAATTGATAAAAGAAATACGCCAGGAGGATCTAAAACAAACAGTGTGACTATACAAGTAGATGGTATGCAAGAAGTATCTGAAGAAGTAAAACCAAAGGGAGATTTAGAAAATCTCCAAAAGGATGATATTTTAAAAATAGTTAAAGAAGCAGGACTTACAGGAATGGGTGGAGCAGGTTTTCCAACACATGTAAAATTAAGCCCACCAGAAGGTAAAAAAATTGATATTATAATAATCAATGGAGCAGAATGTGAGCCTTATCTAACGTCAGACCATAGAATGATGTTGGAACATCCTGAAAAGGTAGTGTTAGGAACTAAAGCTATCATGAAAGCATTAGATGTAAAAAATGGAGTCATCGGAATAGAAAAAAACAAACCTGATGCTGTTAAAATCATGAAGAAAGCTGTTGAAAATGAAGAAAGTTTAACAGTATCTGAACTTCAAACAAAATATCCTCAAGGAGGAGAAAAAAGTTTGATTTATGCAGTTACTAAAAGGGAAGTTCCTTCAGGAGGACTGCCTATGGATGTAGGTGCAGTTGTTCAAAATATTGGAACGGTAGCAGCCCTAGCAGATGCTATAACAACAGGTATGCCAGTAGTGCAAAGGGTAGTTACAATAACTGGAAGTGCTGTAGTAAAACCTAAAAATTTACTAGTAAAAATTGGCACAAAATTTCAAGATGTTATAGAACAATGTGGTGGTTATACGGAAGATTTAGGTAAAGTTATTAATGGCGGACCTATGATGGGTATAGCTCAATTCACAGATGATGTACCTGTAATAAAAGGTACTTCAGGTATTCTAGTATTAAATAAAAAAGATTCACAAAGACCAGAACCATCAAATTGTATAAGATGTGGCAAATGTGTAGACGTTTGTCCAAGTGGATTACAGCCCCTTATGATAAGCAAGAACTCTTTATTGAGAAGATTTGATGATGCAGAAGCATATAACGCAATGGATTGTATAGAATGTGGTTCTTGTTCTTTTGTGTGTCCTTCAAAGAGACCTCTTGTGGATGCAATAAGAGTGGCAAAACAAGAAATAACAGCTAAAAGAAAGAAAAACTAAAGGGAGGAGATAATATGGAAAATAAAGTTCTAGCAACTTCATCACCACATATAAGATCAAATGAAAATACTACAAAAATAATGCTAGATGTAATTATTGCTCTTCTTCCTGCATTGATTGCTAGTATATACTATTTTGGTTTTGATTCAATTAAATTAACAAGTATAGCAGTAATTGCAGCAGTAGCTACAGAAGCAATAATTCAAAAGTTACTAAAAAAAGAAGTTACAATTAAAGACCTAAGTGCCGTTGTAACAGGAATATTATTGGCATTTAACCTACCACCTTCAGCACCTTGGTGGATACCATTAATAGGTTCGATATTTGCAATAGCTGTAGTAAAACAGGTATTTGGAGGAATAGGAAACAACTTTATCAATCCTGCCTTAGCAGGTAGAGCTATGTTGGTAGCATCTTGGCCTACTAAAATGTTAGGATGGGAAAATCCAGCCGGAGTAGATGCAGTATCAGCTGCAACACCTTTGCAAATTGTAAAGGGAGCTGAAGGTAATTTACAACCGCTGACAGACGTTATTTTTGGAAGAGTTCCTGGATGTATAGGTGAAACTTCAGCAATTTTATTAATAATCGGTGGAGCATATTTATTATACAGAGGAGTTATTTCTTGGAAAATACCAGTATCATACATTGGTACAGTTGCTGTGATATCTTTTATATATGAAGGAAGTTTATTGATGACAGCATACCATGTATTTGGTGGAGGACTAATTTTAGGTGCAATATTCATGGCTACAGATTATGCATCAAGCCCAGTAACATCAAAAGGTAAATATATATTTGGTATTGGAGCAGGAATACTTACTATGCTAATCAGAATCTTTGGAGCAACTCCTGAAGGTGTTTCATATTCAATCTTACTAATGAACGCGGCAACGCCAATAATTGAGAAATATACAGCTCCGAAAGTATTTGGAGGTGCTAAAAAATGATGAAGAATGAGATTGTTAAATTAGGATTAGTACTTTTAATTATAACTTCAATAGCAGGTGGATTACTTGCTGTTTCAAATACTGTAACAGCAGATTTAATTTTTGAAGCAGAGGAAAAAGCTAGCTCAGGTCCTGAAGTAGCAATGGAAGTTGTGCCGGGATCTTCACAATTTGAAAATGTAAATGAAGAAACAATTAATGAAATAAAAAATGATAAGGAAAAATTTGTCGATGCTAAAAAAGCAGTTGATGATTCAGGCAATGTTGTTGGATATGGAATAAGAACATTAAGTACGGTAGCAGGATATGGAGGAGATATGGAACTTTTTGTAGGTGTTTCCCCAGAAGGAGAAGTAGTTGGAGTTAAAGTTTTAACTATGGCTGAAACTCCAGGCTTAGGTACTAATGTTCAAAATCAAGAATTCAAAGACCAGTTTGTTGGGAAATCAGTGGATATGGATATAGAGGTAGTTAAATCTGGTGTTAGTGAAGATAATCAGATTCAAGCAGTTGCAGGAGCAACTTTTTCATCAAACTCTTATACAAGTGCTGTAAACAATGCTTTGGATATTTTTGAAGAATATATTAAATAGGAGGGTTTAGAGTGAATTTAGTTAAAAATTTAAAAAACGGAATTGTTAAAGAAAACCCTATTTTTGTTCAACTATTAGGTATGTGTCCAACTCTTGCAGTTACAACATCTGCATTAAACGGCTTAGGTATGGGTTTGGCTACTACAACAGTTTTGATTGGTTCTAACATAGTTATAGCTTCTTTGAGAAAGATTATACCTAGTAAAATTAGAATCCCGGTTTTTATAGTTGTAATAGCAACTTTCGTTACGTTAATAGATATGTTTATGCATGCTTATGCATTAGAATTATATAAATCATTAGGGTTATTTATTCCCTTGATAGTTGTAAACTGTCTAATACTCGGTAGAGCTGAATCATACGCATCAAAGAATGATGTAGTACCATCAATATTTGATGCTGTAGGTATGGGTATTGGTTTTACACTAGCTCTTACAGTATTAGGAATGGTTAGAGAATTGTTGGGAAGTGGAAGTTTATTTGGAGCTACTATTTTAGGTGGGTCCTTTGAACCGGCATTAATTATGATTTTACCACCGGGAGCTTTTTTAGCCCTTGGATTTTTAATCGGTCTAGTAAACTTTATTTCTAAAAAAAGAGCAGCTTAATAAGGAGGATAAATTATGAATTTTTTTAGTATATTTATCGGAGCTGTACTGGTTAATAACTTTGTATTAGCAAAATTTTTAGGTATTTGTCCTTTCCTAGGAGTTTCAAAAAAAGTTGAAACTGCTTTAGGAATGGGAGTTGCAGTTACATTTGTTATGACACTGGCTTCGATTATGACATATTTAGTACAGGTAGCTGTACTGGATAATTTTGGATTAGAATATTTACAAACAATAGCTTTTATTTTAATAATAGCTTCATTAGTGCAATTTGTAGAAATGTTTCTTAAAAAATCAAGTCCTTCTCTTTATGAAGCACTGGGAGTTTATCTTCCCCTTATAACTACAAACTGTGCAGTACTTGGATTAGCGATACTTAATATACAAGAAGAATTTAATCTAATGGAAACTATAGTAAATTCATTAGGAGCGGCTGTAGGATTTACATTAGCAATAGTATTGTTTGCAGGTATTAGAGAAAGACTAGAACTAGCTGATGTACCTGAAAGCTTAAAAGGATTTCCAATAGCATTAATAACAGCAGGATTAATGTCCATAGCTTTCTTAGGTTTTTCAAGCTTGTCAATATAGGAGGTGCAGCAATTGAATAGTGTATTTAAAGCCGTATTAACATTAGGAGGATTAGGACTAGCATTTGGAGTTTTATTAGCTGTTGCTTCTAAGGTGTTTCACGTTGAAGTGGATCCTAAAATTACAAAAATAAAGGATGCTCTACCTGGAGCAAACTGCGGTGCTTGTGGATATCCAGGTTGTGATGCTTTGGCGAAAGCAATAGCTGAAGGAAAGGAACCTGCAAATTCATGCCCTGTAGGAGGATCTGAAACTACAAAAGCAGTTAGTTCTATATTAGGAGTAGAAACGGGAGAAGACTCAGAAGGCAAAAAAGTAGCTAGAGTATTGTGCTCAGGATGCGATACTATTTCTAAGAAAAAGTTTGATTATAAAGGTATAAAAGATTGTAAGGCAGCTTCAATGATTCAAGGTGGCGATAAAGCTTGTGATAAAGGATGCCTTGGATATGGTACGTGTTTAGAAGTTTGCAACTTTGATGCAATTAAAATAGAAGACGGTATTGCCGTAATAGACCCTGAAAAATGTACAGCTTGTGGGCTATGTTTAGAAGCATGTCCAAAAGATGTAATTGAATGGGTTCCATATGAACAAGAAGTAATAGTGGATTGTAAAAATCAGGATTTTGGTAAAGCAGTAAAGGATATATGCCAAGTAGGGTGTATAGGTTGTGGAATATGTGAAAAAAATTGTCCTTTTGATGCAATCCATGTAGAAGATAACATTGCAAAAATTGATTATGATAAATGTACTGGATGTATGATTTGTACAGAAAAATGTCCAACAAATGCCATATCAGGAGAATTAGAAAAAAGAAAAAAAGCTTTTATAATAGAAGATAAATGCATTGGATGTACTATTTGTGCAAAGAATTGTCCGGTAGACTGTATAGATGGAAAATTAAAAGAAGTACATGTAATTAATCAAGATGAGTGTATTGGATGTAGTGTTTGTTTTGAAAAATGTCCAAAGGATGCAATAGAAATGAGATGATAAAAAAGGAGCCTAGGCTCCTTTTTTATTGCTGTTTTTATATGTATCTTTTTCCCATAACTTATCAGCGGTTTCTCCCCATTTTTCTGCTATAGGTTCACATTTGTTATACAGATCTTCCGGCGGTTCTTTATCTAAAGGTTGAGTTGATTTAGCATTTGATTCATTAACCATTTCAACTATTTGATCCGGATTATCTAAAATAGGACAAGGTCTCAAATGGTTGCAGTTGAAAGGTTGTCTTTTCTTGTAAGCCTTAAAGAGTGGAGATTTTAAAGCATCTAACAGGCTGACATCTTTAATATTAGTGTCTGAATAGTGAACAAAAGCGCAAGGTTCAACATCTCCGTTTGCATTTATGTGAAAGTAGTTTCTACCTCCTGCAATACAACCGTCTACATATTCACCATCATTCCAGAAATCCATAGCAAATATAGGTTTTGTTTCTCTATATTCTCTTACCTTGTAGTACATATATTCTCTTTCTTCGGGTTTACAACACAGGTCTGTATCAGCATCTTTTCCTATAGGCATATAAGTAAAAAGCCACATAAAATATGCTCCTTTATCAATTACAAAATCATAAAATTCTTCTGAGCCTATTTCTTCATAGTTATGATGATGATAACATACAGATACCCCATATAGGACTCCTTCTTCTTTCAAATAATCCATTCCATTAGATAGTTTTTTAAATGTTCCTTGACCTCTTCTATAGTCAGTAGCTTCTTCAAAGCCTTCTATACTAATAGCAGGAGCAAAATTCCCTGCTTTTCCAATTCTTTTAGCGATATCTTTAGTTATTAAAGTGCCATTTGTAAAACAGGTAAAATAGCAGTCTTGGTGTGTTTCACATAGCTTAAGTATATCATCTATTCTTACAAAAGGTTCACCTCCCGAAAAAATATACATATAGATTCCTAACTCTTTACCTTCTTCTATTATTCTATTCATCGTTTCATATGATAAATCGTCGGTTTTGTTGTATTCGTTAGCCCAGCATCCAGTGCATTTTAAGTTGCATCTAGAAGTAGGGTCCATCAATATAGTCCAGGGTACATTTATATCATGTTCTTTCCCTAAACTCTTTTCCTTTGGTAAACCAAAGATTGAAGCATTTAAGAAAAAATTCTTTATGAATTTCTTTTGAGCATTTGTTTCAACTTCTTCAAAAAACTTATATATTAGTTTTGTCCAAGGGCTATTTGAATTTTTTAGTTCTTTTTTTAATTTCTTTAAAACCCTTTTATCTCTGGGATTACTTAAAAATTTTTCTGAAAGATTTAGAATTTTGTTCATATTATTTTTTGGGTTTTTATCTACATAATCAATTGTCTTACTTACAGCAACTTGACTAGCAAACTTCTTTAAATTATTCATGAAATTTCCTCCTTTTTAATACCTTCTATTAATGTCATAATAGTCTCACAAGCGGACTCAGAATCAACGGTTTCATTTATCATATCTTTTACAGAAAAAGATTGAAGCATTCCTATAATTAAAGTAGATAGTGTCGGTCCATGAATTTTTTTAACCTCTCCTTGATTAATAGCATCATTAATCAAATCTGTGAAGGTTGATTCAAGTTCAATATATAGTGCTTTCAGGTCTTTTTCTAGTGATTTATTGTTATGTCTAACCATAAGCCAAAAATCTATAAAAGCTTTAGATATAGTTTGTCCATTTAAATTATTAATAAGGTACTGTATTAGTTTTTCTACCTTTTCTATACTTGAAATTGAATCATCTTCTTTTATAGAATCATAATTCATTTTGAAAAAGGTCATACCTAATTCTAATATGTAAAAATATATTTCATCTTTATTATTAAAATATTGGTATAAGGTAGTTCTTCCCATGTTGCAGGCTTTACTTATATCCTTAAGGTTAGTATTGTAATATCCTTTTTGTGAGAACACAGGTATAGCTTTATTCGCTATTTCTAATTTTTTTTCTTCAGTATCTACAATTTTCGGCATAAATGACCTCCTTAATATGACGCTCGTGTTTATATAGACGTCTATGTCAATTTCATTGTAACATATTTAATTAATATGTCAATAAAAAAAAGCTCCGCTAGGAGCTTCTTAATAAATTATTTATAAATTAATTGCTTTCTCATCTACGTTTTTATTTTCATCAGGTTCTAGATTTTTAAATGCAGAAGTCAGCATTAGCTTTATCCGGTTTATTTGGTTAACCTCACTTGCTCCTGGATCGAAATCAATAGGTGCAATATTTGCTTCAGGATAAGATCTTTTTAATCCTTTTATCATACCCTTTCCTGTTATATGGTTAGGTAAGCAAGCAAAGGGTTGCACGCATAGGATGTTATTGACCCCTTCCTCTAAAAGAGAAACCATTTCAGCAGTTAAAAGCCATCCTTCACCAGTTTGATTACCTAAAGACAAGTGATTTTTAGCTTTACTTGCCAAATTTTTAATATTATGAGGTGGTAAAAATCTTTTACTATTTGAAAATGCTTCAACAGCTTCTTTTCTATAATAATCAATTAACTTAATGGCTACAGATGAAAGAATGGAACCTTTTAAATTACTTTTAATCATTTCTTTATGTTTTATAACAGTATTATAAGCAGAATAGGCGAAAAAGTCTAATAGTTCGGGAACAACGGCTTCAACTCCTTCATTTTCTAAAATTGATACAATATCATTATTAGCTGTTGGATGATATTTTACTAAAATTTCTCCAACAACACCAACTTTTGGTTTTTTAATATGTTCATTGATTTCTAAATTATCAAAATCTTTTATAATATTTTTTAAATTATCTTTAAAATCTCTAAAGCCACCTTTTTCTATTGTTTCTTTACAAATGTCCACCCAGTAATTGTATAGCTTATCAGCAGAACCTTTGATTTTTTCGTAAGGTCTTGTTTTATATAATACTTTCATAAAAACATCACCATAAATTACACTCATCATAAGATTATGTAGAAGTTTTGGTGTTATCTTAAAACCGGGATGTTTTTCTAAACCTACAGCATTTAATGATATTACAGGAATTTGCTCAAATCCATTGTCTTTAAGAGCTTTTTTTATAAAAGCTATATAATTAGTTGCTCTACACCCTCCGCCGGTTTGGGACATTATTAAAGCTGTTTTATCTAAGTCATATTTTCCAGATTTCAAAGCCTTAATCATTTGTCCGGTAGTTATAATTGATGGATAGCAGGCATCATTATTAACACATTTTAAGCCTTCATTTACTGCATTTTTGTCGACAGAAGGCAGTACTTCTATTTTATATCCGCTTTTTTTAGCAGCAGCATTAAAAAACTGAAAATGTATAGGAGACATTTGAGGAGCAAGAATAGTATATTCTTCCTTCATTTTTTTAGTGAAAATAGTATTATTATAATCACTACTTTCATTAGTTTTTCTATGTTGCATCTTGTCTCTTTCTTTGATAGCTGATATTAGAGATCTTATTCTTATTCTTACCGCTCCTAAATTATTAATTTCATCTATTTTAATTAAAGTAAATATTTTGTTATATTTTTCAAGGATTTCCTTTACCTGATCTGTTGACACAGCATCTAAACCACATCCAAAGGAGTTTAGTTGAACAAGTTCTAGATCTTTTTCTTTGCATACATAGGAAGTAGCAGCGTAAAGTCTAGTATGATATGTCCACTGGTCTATTACTCTAAGAGGCCTATGGGGTTTATCTAAATGAGATATAGAATCTTCAGATAGTACTACAAAACCGTAAGATTGAATCATTTCGGGTATACCATGATTTATTTCAGGGTCTACATGATATGGCCTACCAGCTAAAACTATACCTTTTTTCTTATTTTCTTTTATGTATTGAAGGGTTTCTTCACCTTTTTTTCTTATTTTATTTTTATATTTTAAGAGTTCATCATAGGCTTTACTTACTGCGAATTCGATTTCTTTAAAATCAAATCCTTCATTCTTTAATTCAGAATATAACTTTTTAGCCATCAATTCTTTATCATCAAAATTAACAAAAGGTTTGAAAAATTTAATTCCTAAATTATCAAAATCAAAATTTGAATTAATAGTTTCCGGATAGGAAGTTACGACAGGGCAGTTGTAATGATTACCGGAAGCTTCATTCTCTTTAATAGTATAAGGAATGCATGGATAAAATATTTTGTTGATATTTTTGTTCAATAGGTCTTGAACATGTCCATGAGCAATTTTCCCAGGATAGCATACAGATTCAGAAGGAATGGTGTTTATTCCGATTTCATAGATTTTTTTAGTTGAGCGTCCTGAAAGAACTACTTTATACCCTAACTCTGTTAAAAAAGTAAACCAGAAAGGATAGTCCTCGTACATATTTAAAACTCGTGGTATTCCTATTAAGCCTTTTGGTGATTTTTTCAATGGTGGAGATTTATAATTAAATACCTCCTTATATTTATAATCGTAAAGATTAGGAATTTCATTATAATCCTTACCTTTGCTTTGATCTACATATGATTCAGAACCTTTTTCGCATCTGTTACCAGATACAAAATACCTGCCATCGTTAAATTTACTAATTGTCATTAGACAATTATTCCCACATTTTCCACATCTTTCCATGTGATTATGAACTTCAAAAGATTCAAGTTGATTTAAAGCTAATATAGTTGACTTACCATCAATATATCTTTCTTTTGAGATGATTGCTGCACCAAATGCTCCCATTATTCCTGCTATATCTGGCCTAATTACATTTTTTTCGGTAATTAATTCAAAAGATCTTAATACAGAATCATTATAAAAAGTACCACCTTGTACTACAATTTTTTCACCTAAATCTTCAAAGGATTTAAGTCTAATTACTTTAAATAATGCATTCTTTATTACAGATACTGATATTCCTGCTGCTATATCTGAAACTGTAGCACCTTCTCTTTGAGCTTGTTTAACTTTAGAGTTCATAAAAACTGTACATCTAGTTCCTAAGTCAACGGGATGGTCTGAAAAGTAGCTTTTTTTTGCAAAGGTTTCTACATCCAAATTTAATGATTTTGCAAAGGTTTCAATAAATGAACCGCAACCTGATGAACAGGCTTCGTTAAGCATAACTGAATCAATTACACCATCCTTAATCTTTAAACTTTTCATATCTTGCCCACCGATGTCTAAAACAAAATCAACTCCTTGGGCAAAATAATCAGCAGCTTTATAATGAGATATTGTTTCAATTTCCCCAAAATCTACTTTTAGAGCAGATTTTATCAAGTGTTCACCATACCCTGTTACAGTAGCTTTAGCTATAACTATATCATTATTTAATTTTGAATACATATCCCTTAATGCGTTGATTGCTGATTCCAATGGATTACCATTATTGTTACCGTAAAATGAATATAGAAGCTTGCTATCTTCATCTATTAGAGCTACTTTGGTAGTTGTAGAACCAGCATCTATACCTAAATATACATTACCTTTATAAGTTTCAATACTGCCTCTTTCTACTTTTGCTCGGTTGTGTCTTTCTATAAAATCATCGTATTCCTTTTGATCATTAAAAAGGGGTTCTAATTCTTTTTTTCTATGAATAGGTTCATTATTTTTATTATTTATTCTATTAATTAGTTCTTCATAATTTATAATTTTGGAATTTTTAGAATTGATAGCCGCTCCTAGAGCAACAAAATATTGTGAATTATCAGGAAAAATCACTTCATCCTTGCTTAAATTCAATGTGTCAATGAATCTTTCTCTTAATTCGGATAAAAAAGTAAGAGGTCCACCTAAAAATGCTACATTTCCTTTTATAGGTCGGCCTTGAGCTAAACCGCTTATTGTTTGATTTACTACAGCTTGAAATACTGAAGCAGCAATATTTTCTTTTCTTGCTCCTTCATTTAATAAGGGTTGTATATCAGTTTTAGCAAAAACACCACATCTAGAAGCTATAGGATATATTGTTTTATGATTTTTTGATAATTCGTTTAATCCATCAGCATTTGTTTCAAGTAATATAGCCATTTGGTCGATAAATGCCCCTGTACCTCCAGCACATGAGCCATTCATCCTTTGCTCTAATTGGCCGGATACATATGTGATTTTAGCATCTTCTCCGCCTAGTTCTATTGCAACATCAGTTTCAGGTATTTTATCTTCTATAGCTGCTGTTCCTGCTGCTACTTCCTGAATAAAAGGAATATCAAAAGCTTTTGATACATCAACAGCTCCCGAGCCCGTTACATTTATTTTGATTTTATTATTACCAACTTTTTCGCTGGAATCTAGCAACATTTTAAAAACTGCTTCTCTCACATTTGAGTAATGCCTCTTGTAATCCTTATATATTATCTTATTTTGACTATTTAAAACTA
>CAYMUD010000002.1:0-54944 GCA_964393495.1 uncultured Clostridia bacterium
GTACTGCACCACTTTGAAGCAGTAGGTTTATAGGGCAGTTATAAATATCTTTAAGACTGTCCTCAGTAATGTTTTCATCTTCATCGTGATAATGTATGCTCTGATTTACACAGGCGATACTATCTATGTATTTAAAGACATATTCCATATCGTGGGTTACAACTAATATAGTTTTATCTTTATTTAATTCTTTTAATAAATTAAAAATATCTTTTTTCGATTCACTATCTAAACTAGATGTAGGTTCATCCAACAAAAGTACATCTGGATTATTCACAAGAGTTCTCCCTATTAAAACTCTTTGAAGTTGTCCACCAGACAATTCACCTATCTGTCTATTTTTTAAATGATATATGTTGAGTTTATTCATTACTTCTGAAGCTTCTTCTTTATCTGATTCGGAATATTTTTTAAAGGCTTTAAATTTTTTATCGAGTTTACCCATAAGAATCACATCTTTTACTAGAATAGGAAAGTTATTATCAAAATTTGTGCTTTGAGGTACATATCCTATTTTAATATTTTTTCTGATTTTTACAGTCCCTCTTTCAGGTTTTATTAATCCTAAAACAACCTTAAACAAAGTAGTTTTTCCTCCACCATTAGGACCGATAATTCCTAAAAAAGATTTATTTCTTACTTTAAGATTTATATCCTTTAAGGCCACTAAATCACCATAATTCACCTTTAAATCACTTATTTCTATATCATACATTTTTACCACCTACTCTAATACTTCTGCAAACTTATCTCTGATTTGGTACATATTTTCAATATAGTTTCCTGAAAGGGGAGCTACCTCCACTACTTCTCCATCTATTTCATTAGCTATAATATTAGCTTGACTACTATCAAATTCATTTTGATAAAAAACAACTTTAATATCATTTTCTATAGCAAAGTCCACTACCTTTTGAATCCTTTTAGCAGTTGCTTCTTTTCCATCTTCTTCAATAGTAACCATCTGCAGACCGTAATCTGAAGCAAAATAGCTAAAAGCAGGATGATAGATAATAAATGCCTTAGTTTCTAATTCTTTAAAAGTATCTACTAAATCCTCATTGAGCTTATTGAGTTCTTGTATATATTTTTTTGCATTTTCATTATACTCTTCCTTATTGACTTCATCATTCTCTATCATATAATCTCTTACAACTTCAACTATTGTAACTACTCTTTTAGGCGATAACCAAATATGAGGATCTATTTCCCCTTCTTCATGATCATGATCGTGATCATTATCATCCTCATCTATATGAAGAGCCTCGTATTTTTCCATTACCTTTTTCTGCAAATCTATAAATTCAATTTCTTTATTTAAGTCTTCCAATTTTGGCAGTATAAAAGATTTTTCGCTTTCTACTCCTATAGAGAAATAAACTTCTCCACTGCTTATGTTCTGAATCTCCTTAGGACTTGGTTGATAGTTTGCGGGGCTGTAGCCTTCTGGAATAACCACATTAATATCGGCTAGTTCACCAGTAACTTTTTTCACGAAAGTTCTCTGAGGTTCTATTGAAACTATTACATTTAATTTATTATTGCTTTCTTCTAAATTCTCTGTCTCACTACCACTGCATCCAGCAGCAATTGTACTGATCATTATAAATAGTATTATTATTTTTTTCATATTCCCCCCTAATTGCAAATTATTTGCATTTATATTATAATTTTAATTATAAATTATATATCTTATTATTTCAACTAAATTTTTGGAGGGCTTTATGAGTTTAGAAGATATTTATTTTGAATTATCAAAAAAAAATTATAAATTAACTAAACAGCGAAAGATTCTATTAGAGGCTTTTTTTAAAAATTTAGATTTGTTTTTATCTGTTGAAGAACTACAAGAAGAAATAAATAAAAGCGGTAAAAATTTAGATCTTTCTACTATATATAGAAATCTTAACATCCTGGAAAAAAGTAATTTAGTTTGTAAAATACAAAAATATAATTCTAATCTATATAAAATTAGAACAACAAAAAAACACCACCATCATCTAATATGTAAAAAATGCGGCAAATCAGTATCCTTTGATTTTTGTCCTACAGATACCTTTTGTCATATAGCAAAAAAAAATGGTTTTGTTTTTACTGATGATAAAATTGAACTATATGGTTATTGTAATAAATGCAAAAATACATTATAATTATTTTTTAGGAGGTGGTATAATGCCATTTATTAATATTAAAACCTATGACAATAATATGACTTTAGATTTAGATCATGTAGCACAAGAGATATCTCAGGATACTGGATTAGAAATTGAAAGAATTATTATCATCAAAGATATTATTGATGACGATAAATTTTTCAAAGGAAAAGAAGACAAAAATCCTATTGTTACTATTAAAATTTCTAAAAGAAATGGAAAAGAACTAATTCAAAAAATTATTAAGTCCATAGCAAATATATTAGGTGAAATATATAGAATTCCTGAAAGTGACATTATTATATTATGTAATGTTGTTGAAGAAGATTATATTTATGCTAACGGTGAATTTAAATAATATTAGAACCTATAAAACACCACAGCAAAAGCTGTGGTGTTTTATATTTAGCAACTATCTTAATCATTAAGTTTTGTTCCACAATTTTTACAAAATTTTGCATCTGAAGAATTTTTTTCGCCACAATTTGGACAGAATATTTCATCTGATTCTGCTTGGTCTGTTTCTTCAAACTCTTGAGCTTCTTCTGTTTTTTCGTCTAATTCTTCTTTTTCAATGTTTTCTTTTTGCTCTTCTTTGTCGTTAATTTGTTTCTCAATCTCCATAATAGATTCGAATTTGAGATTTAGTATTTCTTCATCTAGATTATCTTCTCTTAGCATTTCATAGGTTACTTTACCCAAATCATTGATTTCATTTTTTTTGTCATTTTTCAAGGACATTATTTGAGTTTGAAGTTTCGTTTTTTCAGCTATTTCAGCAGACTTTTTACTTGCTTTACTTACCCCTTTATCTATGTTCTTCTTTAGTTTGTCAAAAAAATCGCTCATTTCATTCCCTCCTTTTGACTATTTTCTTTATTATATAATATTTTTATTTCTAATACAATTATATTATAATTATTCAACTATTATATTTCTAGTATTTTAGCTAATATAGTTTGAAATTTTATATTATCTTCCTCTTTTCTTTTTGAGGGTCCTTTTGTTTTTCCACCACCCCGTCTTATCTTTTGTCCCATATATCTACTATGGAGTAGATTGTCTATGTTGTTTTGAGTGTACAAAAATCCGGAAGGATTTATTATAGCTTTAGCTCTATTAAGAACGAGACTAGCTAATCCATAGTCTTGAGTAACTAATATATCTCCATTTTTAAATAGTTCTACTATTTTAAAATCTGCTGCGTCTCTACCTTTAGATACTCTAACAACCTTAAAATTTCCATCAATATCGTGGTCGTAACTACAAACTACTAAAATATCTATATTAATTTTTTCGCCTTCTCTTTCGCATATATTTCTAACTTCTCTTGGTGTTGCATCTCCATCTATTATTATTTTCATTTTAACTCCTATAAAATAAGTGTTGATTACTCAACACTTATTATATCATAAAATTAATTTTAAAGTTCTAGTTTGTTTTTTAAAGGTTTTATGAGTATCAGAGCTATAACTATCCCTACAGAAAACTGTAATATATTGAAAGGTATATAATATAAAGGTGAAATTACATTACCGTAAAGTATAAATGCTTCATATAAATAGTATCCTAGGACCATCATCAATCCTCCTACTACCATATATATTACCTTTGTTTTTGTACCTTTATCCTTAGCTCTTGAAATTATTAATGCCATTAATCCTTTTAGTAAAAAAGTAGCCGGTATGTATATAGGATATCCAATCATATCTGCCAAACTAGAGCCTATTGCTGCTGAAGCAAATGCATATCCTGGACCCAATAATAAGCCGGATAAAAATACTGCAGCATCACCAAAATTCAAATAACCTTGCCCTACTGGAATCTTTACCACCATAGTAGCTACAAATACTACTGCCGCCATTAAGGCTGTAGTTGTGAGTTGTTTTGTATTATAATTTGCCATATTATTTCTCCTTCTCTTTTTTCTAATTATAGGATATAATATTATTGTACCTTTTAAAAGATACAGTTTTTAACTTTTTGACCGGTACAGATTGGAGATAGGTATGCTTTTAACTTTTTACGCTGATAAAGATAAAAAGGCTGCTATTTATATGCAGCTTTACGAATACTTGAAAGAAGAAATAATAAAAAATAATATTAAAGATGGTGAAAAACTTCCATCTATTAGGAAAGCTTCTAAAATGCTAAAATTGAGCAAAACTACTATTGAAAATGCATATTTTCAACTTGTAACTGAAGGTTATATAGAAAACAAGCCACGAAGAGGCTATTATGTAATCCATTTGTCTGGTTTTCAAATAAAATCTGAAACAAAGGATAATTCAACAAATGCTAAAAATATTGGTATTGATATGGAAGAAAAACACTTTAAAAATGAAGATGTAGATCATTCTACTTTTGAAATAAAGGATTGGAAAAAGATATATAATAGAGTTTTATTTAATAGAGAAAAAGATATATACAGTTCTTCTGATTATCAAGGTGAATATGAACTCAGAAGGGAAATCTCAGAATTCACTAATTTAGCAAGAGGTGCTAATTCTGTAACTGAACAGGTAGTAATCGGTGCTGGAGTTCAATATTTAATAGGGATACTTGCAGGTATTATTAGAGATGAATATACTACAGCTGCTGTAGAAAGTCCTGGTTATGAAAAAGCAAGATATATTTTTGAAGACTACAGCTTTAATACCACTGAAATTCCTGTAAAAGAAGATGGTTTAAATACAAAAATGCTCTACAAGTCAAATGCTGATATAGCTTATGTAAGTCCATCTCATCAATTCCCTACAGGAAGTCTTATGCCTATAAAAAAAAGGCTTCAGCTTCTAAATTGGGCAGAAGAAGAAGATTCTTTTATAGTAGAAGATGATTACGATAGCTTAGTTCGTCATGAAAGCAAACCTGTACCTTGCCTCCAAGGACTAGACAAAAATGACAGAGTTATATATCTTGGATCTTTTTCTAAAATACTATTGCCCTCTTTACGTATTAGCTATATGATTTTACCTGTACGTTTACTTCATAAATATAATCAAATCAAGCACAGATACACTCAAACATCGTCAAAAATAGAACAGATGGCTTTAGAAATTTATATTAAAGAAGGATATCTTCAAAAACATATAAATAAAATAAAAAGAATTTATAAAAAAAAGATTAATCTCATTCAGGAACACATTAAATATTTCCAGGGAAATAAAATAAAAGTTTTAAGTGCAGATTCTGGTCTTCATATAGTATTGGAAATCAAAACAAAAATATCCCCAAATCTTTTAAAACAAAGATTTGAAGATAAAAATGTTTTGATAAGAATTATAGAAAAAAAAGAATCTTCTTATATTATATCTCTAAGCTACAGTGGACTAGATTTTGAAGATATAGATGTTTTTAAAAGTACCATATTATGATTTTTCTGGCAAGTCCATCTCTATACCTTTTTTTTCAAGTTTTTCCTCTATATCTTCCTCCAATAAAGTTTTTATAAGAACAACAGTAGGTACTCCTAATATCATACCTAGTGGACCAGCTGCAACCGCACCTACTGTAACAGCTGTAATTACCCAAAATGGACTTACTCCTATAGCTTTTCCAACTATTTTAGGGTCTAAAAAGTTTCCGTCTATCTGCTGTACGATTAGTACTATAATTAAAGCTAACAATGCCTTGGGAGGATCTATAAATAAAGACACAATAATTACAGGAACAGAGCCGAAAAAAGGTCCAAAATAAGGTATCATATTTGTAAAACCTAATATTGCACCCATTAAAGCAGCATATGGGACACCAAATATCCAAAATAAAATTATTACTATTATTCCAACTATAAAAGAATCAAGTATTTTTCCATTAAAATAGCTTTTAAATATTTTATTACCTTTGTTAAAAGTATAAATTATTTTATTTGCTCTATACTCTTCAAAATAAGCTTTTGTGAATTTTTTGCATTTGTTTAATAAATCATCTTTTTCAATTAGCATATAGATTGATATTATAAAACTCGTAAATCCTGCAAGAATTCCTTCTCCTATATTTCTAACAAATCCTGCACCATATTCTGAAATATATTTAAGTCCATTCATAATTTGTTCTGATATCTCACTGTTTATTTCTCCAGTAGAATTCGTTATATAGTCGAAAAAATTTCTTAAAACTTGACTTTCTGAATTATTTTTAAGATTTTCTAATACATTATTAAAATCAAAATTTCCATTAACTACAAAATTAAAAACACTGTTAAAGTTTTGAATTATTATTGGAACTAAAAAAGAAATTAAAACTGTAATTAGTCCTATTATTAATAGATAAGTGAAGAATATACTAAAATTTCTGCTAAATTTTATTCTGATGTCTAAAAATTTAACAACAGAATCTAATACATATGCTATAGCAAAAGCAATTAGAACGGGTTTCATTATTGCAACTACCCTTGCTGCTGCATTATTTCTAAAAAATAAAAATCCTATAAAAATTGCAAGAACTATGATGGGCATATATTTTTTAATAATACTTTTTGATGTTATATTCATTATATCTCCCTACTTTCTTAGTGTTTATATTATAACATTAATAGAGGTTCAATTCATTGATTTTTTATTATATTATATTATTTATTGAAATTACTAGACAAATCAAGTAAAATGTTAAGAATAAGGAGTAAATATATGAAAAAAGAAAAAAAGAAATTTAAATTAAATGCTACATATTATGTTCTAATAGCTTTTAGTTTTATACAAATAATATTTGGATTAACTCAAGATTCTCCAAGAGATATAATCATAGGCTTACAAAGTATACTTTCTAATCCTAATACACTGGTTTCAGACTATTTTGGTATTGGTGGTTTAGGAGCATCCTTTGTAAACTCAGGATTACTTACTTTAATATTTTTGTTTATGCTTTATCGTATGAAACATAGGGCACACGGTGTTACAATAGCTGGAATATTAACTATTTCAGGCTTTGCACTTTTTGGTAAAAATCTTCTAAACGTTTGGTTTGTAGTATTTGGAGTTTATCTTTACTCGAGGTATCAAAAGGATAAGTTTTCAAAATATATTGTAGTTGCATTGTTTGGAACAGCTCTTGCTCCCGTAGCTACAGAAATTATGTTTAGTAGTTTACTACCCTATAATATAAGTATTCCTCTTGGTATATTGTCTGGAATTTTAATGGGTTTTATACTTCCGGCTTTAGCAACATCTATGCTAAATTTTCATCAGGGTTTTAACCTTTATAATATAGGCTTTACTTCAGGTCTACTAGCTACAGTATACGTTTCTATTTTAAGGTCCTACGGCTTTGTACCGGAACCTAGATTTATATGGACAACAGGTAATAACTTTAAACTTTCAATATTTCTCTCTATTATTTTCTTAGGATTTATACTACTGGGAATATATTTAAGTGAAAGAAAAATATCAGAATATAAGAACATTTTTAAATATTCAGGAAGGTTGATAACAGATTATGTAAAATTAGAAGGTCTTCCTTTTACTTTAATAAACATGGGTCTTGCAGGACTTTTATCCCTTGCATATATACTTGTTATTGGAGGAGATTTAAATGGAGCCACTTTAGCCGGGATTTATACTATAGTAGGATTTTCAGCCTTTGGTAAAACTCCTAAAACTATACTTCCTATATTTATCGGGGTTGCCATTGGTTCACTTACTAAAACCTGGGGTATCAACGAACCTTCTATTCAATTAGCAGCTTTATTTGGTACGGCCTTAACACCTATAGCTGGAGAATTTGGATGGATTTACGGTTCTATAGCAGCTTTTGTACATTCCTCTGTAGTTTTAAATGTAGGATTTTTACATGGTGGAATGAATTTATATAATAACGGCTTCGCAGCTGGTATCGTAGCTGGTTTTTTACTTCCGATTTTTGAAGCCTTTAGAAAGGATGAGGATTAATGAAACATAAAAGAAAAAGAGTAATGAAAATAATTGACGAAATCACAAATTTTCTTTTCTTTATTGGATCAAAAAAAATCAGTATAGATTACGAAGAAAATGAGGAAGGCTTTTTGATTACCCTTGAAGGTAATTATAAAAAAGAAAAAATTCAAGAAATTTATAACCTTGTAAAATATTTAAACTACGACAAGGAAGAAGAAATGGAAGAATACTACTGGGAGCTATCTGGAAACTACGATATGGATACAGAGCTTACTCTAGTAGGTATGATGACTGATGAAGCAAAGGTTTACTATGATGATAGCAAGGTCACAATATTTTTAGTAAGGTATAAGTAACGGATAGCTAATTAGCCATCCGTTTTTCTTCTTTTTAAAGTTTTTCTTTTTACACTGTAAAGTAACTTGTCACTTTCCTTATAAATATCCTCGATATTTTCCCCATCATCAGGATACTTGGATATACCCCAAGAAAATCCGTTTTTAAATATTTTACCAGATTCAAGTCTCAATCCTATTTTTTTGCATTTATAGTGTAATTTCTCCAGAATCTCTTTTATTTCTTTTTCATCTTTATTTTCAAAAATTAAAGCAAATTCATCTCCACCTAATCTTATAGGTTCATGCGATATTTCTAACTCTTTTAATTTTGTTCCAAAAGCTTTTAGAAATTCATCTCCTATAAGGTGTCCGAATTTGTCATTTATTTCTTTAAAATTATCCAAATCAATTTGAGCAAGGTAGAATGATTCTTTTTTTTCAATTTTTTTATTCAAATAATTATACATGCTACTTCTGTTTCCAAGCCTTGTAAGATAATCATGACTTGATAAAAACTTTATTTCATCTATCATCAAAAATCTCTCAAGAATCATTTCTACAATACCTGCTATATAATCCATTATCGTTTTATGGTATTCTGAAAAAGGAGCTAGTTTTGTGCTATCAATATTTATTGATCCAAATCTTTTACCTTTTATGAAAAGAGGAGCGCTTATGGTAGATTTAATTAATTCACCTTTACCAGTATATATCTTCATCATATTTCTACCTTTTCTGGAATTTATTAAAAATATAAGATCTTGTATTATAACTGTAGATTTGTAGCTATCTTTACTAACAAAAAAATGGAAAGTGTCTTCAGGTAAAACCTTGACATTCTTTGAAGCTTCTGACAATCCAATTAAAATTTCGGGCATCATATATCCAGTTTCTTCATCTAAAAGAAGTATAGAACCGCTTTCTGAAACATCTAGGATTTTGATTGCATTTACAAGAATTTTTTCAAGTATCTCTTCTACTTTATCATAGTTTGCAACCTCTAAAGATGTCTCCAAAAGAAGGTCCTTGACCTGATTTATTTTTTCTCTTATTTCCACTTGATCCATATTTTCTATAGATTTCAAACTCATACCTCCTAAGCAAATTATATGTCAATAATATCATTTTTTTATACATATATAAAGAAAATACACCTAAACTACTTAACAAGTCAGTAAGCCAGGTGTATTTGAATTGCTTATTTAACTACTATATTGTATATCCTACCAGGAACATATATTTCCTTTATTATTTTTTTACCTTCTGTAATTTCTTTAATATTTCCGTCCCCAAATGCTTTTTCTTTTACCTTTTTTTGATCTGCATCTTTTGCAACTTTTATTTTGGCTCTCACCTTGCCATTAATCTGTACCGGTATTTCTAATATATCTTCCACAGTTTTTTCTTCTTCCCAATTTGGCCAAGAAGTTTGGTTAAGCATACCTTTATAATTCTGTATCTCCCAAATTTCTTCTGTAACATGAGGTGCTATAGGATTTAAAAGTATGAGTAGATCTTTAAACTCATCTCTTCTTACCCTTCCTTTATCATAAAATTCATTTACTAAACTCATCATAGCTGCTACTGCGGTATTATATTTCATATCTTCGTAGTCTTCTGTTACTTTTTTAATAGTTTTGTGCATCCAAGTTTCAAGTTCTTCAGAGTATCCATCTTTATCAGACAACATCTCCTGTAAATTCCATACCCTATCTAAAAATCTTTTGCATCCTTTTACAGAACTATCTGACCAAGGTGCAGGTTTCTCATAATCTCCAATAAACATTATATATGTCCTAAGAGTATCTGCTCCAAATTCATCTATAATATCGTTGGGGTTTACTACATTTCCTCTGGACTTAGACATTTTTTCTCCGTCTCCACCTAATATAAGTCCTTGAGCCGTTCTTTTAGCATAAGGCTCTTTTACGGGTACCTCGCCTATATCATATAAGAATCTATGCCAAAATCTTGAATATATCAAGTGTCTGGTTACATGCTCCATACCTCCGTTGTACCAGTCTACAGGAAGCCAATAATCTAATTTGTCTTTTGAAGCTAGTTCTTCATCGTTGTCAGGATCTATATATCTTAAAAAATACCAACTTGAACCAGCCCATTGGGGCATAGTGTCTGTTTCTCTTTTTGCCGGGCCTCCGCATTTTGGACAGGTTGTATTTACCCACTCTTCTATATTTGCTAAAGGTGATTCTCCTGTGTCCGTAGGTTGATATTTTTCTACTTTTGGAAGTTCCAAAGGTAGTTCATCTTTTGGTACAGCTACCGAACCACAATCATCACAATGTATTATAGGGATAGGTTCTCCCCAATATCTTTGTCTATTAAAGGCCCAATCTTTCATTTTGTAATTAACGGTTTTCTTGCCTAAATTTTTATTTACTAGATATTTTATCATTTTATCTATAGCCGGCTTTACTCTCATTCCGTCGATTAATTTAGAGTTTACCAATATTCCGTCTTCTGTATCAGTATAGGCTTCTTTTGCTATATCTCCGCCTTTTATTACTTCTACAATTGGTATATCAAATTTTTTAGCAAATTCCCAGTCTCTAGTATCGTGTCCTGGTACTGCCATTATAGCTCCTGTACCGTAACCCATCATTACATAATCTGATATCCATATAGGAATTTCTTTATTGTTTACTGGATTAATTGCTTTGATTCCTTTAATTTCTACACCAGTTTTATCTTTTGCCAGTTGTATTCTTTCGAATTCTGTTTTCTTTTTAGCTTCTTCCTTATATTTATGTATTTCATTATGATTTTGAATTTCATTGTGAAGTTGTTCTAGTAATGGATGTTCTGGAGCTATTACCATAAATGTAGCCCCGTATAATGTATCAGGTCTAGTAGTAAATACTTCAAGTTCTGTTTCTGTATCTTTTACCTTAAACTTTACTTCAGCACCATAGGATCTACCTATCCAGTTTTCTTGCTCTAATTTGATTCTAGATGGAAAGTTCACTTCATTTAATCCATCTAAAAGCTTATCAGCATATTCTCTTATCTTTAAAAACCAAACGTCTTTTTCCAACTGAACAACTTCATGTCCACATCTATCGCATTTTCCGTCTCTAAAGTCTTCATTTGCCAAAACTACCTGGCAACCACTACAGAAATTTACGTGAGTAGTATCTTTGAAAGCTAAACCTTCTTCAAATAATTTGATAAATATCCACTGAGTCCACTTGTAGTAATTGGGTTGTGTAGTATCTACAGTTCTATCCCAATCAAAGGAATATCCTATGTTTTTAAGCTGTTGAGTAAAAACTTCTATATTTCTATCAGTTACTTTTCTTGGGTGTTCACCTGTTTGTATAGCGTAATTTTCTGTAGGTAATCCAAAAGCATCGAATCCTATAGGAAACATTACGTTATATCCTTCAAGTCTTCTTTTCCTTGAAATAACTTCTAGGGATGTATAGGCTCTTACATGACCAACATGTAATCCTATGCCCGATGGATATGGAAATTCCACTAAAGAATAAAATTTTTCCTTTTCTGACTTATCTTCTGCCTTAAATGTATTTTCCTTTTGCCAAATTTTTTGCCACTTTTTTTCTATTTCTTGCGGATTATATGATTTCATAATTATTGCGCCTCACCTATCTTTTATTTATTTCTTTTTCTAGTACATAGAAGGTATTATATCAAAGAGATTGTTATTTTTCAATTACTACTGAGATTCAAGTTGTCATTGTATATAGCATAGTGAACATGGTCCTTCCACTCTCCATTTATATTTAGATATCTTTTAGAAAATCCTTCTTTTTCAAAACCTGCTTTTTCAAGCACTCTAATAGAGCGAATATTTTCAGGAATAACGTTTGCCTCTACTCGATGAAGTTTGTATTCCTCGAACATTATTGATACACCCTTTTTTACTGCTTCAGTAGTATATCCATTATTAATTTCATTTCTATCCAGTTTGTATCCTAAAAAACAGGATAAAAAATTTCCATAAATAATATTACTAAAACAAATGCTCCCTATGATTTTATTAGGCTTATCTTTTTTTAATATCCATAATTTTAGTTTGGATTTATCCTTGTATTCTAAATATTCTTCTTTTAAGAGTTCTTGGTGATATTCATAGGTATAAAATCTTTTGCCTCTTTGAGGCTCCCAGTTTTGAAGAAATTCTCTATTACTTAGGTAATAATCAAGGACCTCTTGAGCATTATTAGGTTTTAATACTTTTAGTATCAATCTTTCTGAAAAATAAGTTCTTTTAAAATTAGTTTTTTTTCTTAATTTTGATAATTCACTTAATATATTCACAGTTCCATCTCCAAATCATATAAATATTATTCTACTATGAAAATATTTATTTGGCAATAAAATCTCCCGACCTTAGCCGGGAGTTTTTATTATATAATATTTCTTTTATATTCCATGTATTTATTTCTTGCTAAAGTCATTTTATCGTTCATCTCTTTTTGTTTTATAGACGCTGTTTCAAAGTCTCTTATTTTAATTGCATTTGCTATAGTCGTAAACAGTGATAACTTTGATGTGCTATCTTTCATTAATTCTACTCTCATAGTATTTATTTTTTCCCAGTTTATAACGTCTAAATCTGTTGCTAAGTCCGTGTGAAGTTTCTTAAAGCTTCTTAATATTTCTATGTTATTTGGTATTATTCTTCCTATCAATTCATTTGACCATTTATCTAATATTACCATTTTATAGGATTTGATTAGGTCTTCTGAAAAAGCATCTTGTTCTTTTAATAAGTTTACTCTGCTGCCGCCGTTATTGAGATTTTCTAAATTCTCCCAAACTGTTGATGGAGCCTTACCAAATAGCTTATCTCTTTCATCTTGAGTATAATGTTCAAACACATCTTTTTCACTTCTATAAGCTTTTTCTTTTTCTAAATAGAATACCTCTTCTCCGGATTTTTTAGAAATTATCTTTTCAAGATCACTTTCTGAAAGGTTTTCTGTTATTACTGCTTTAATACCATCTAAAGCTGCTTGGTAGGAAGCTGCTAATACTAAATATGTGTTTGATAGAGGGTTAGGGGCTCTAAGTTCAAATCTAGTAGCCAATTTATTAGTCATATCTCTAATTACTCCTACAAGTATTGATCTGTTTCTTGAAGGAATTTCCTTACTATTTCCTAGAGATGTAACCGTACATACAGGGGCCTCAAATCCTGGCTTTAATCTATTAAAAGAATCATTTGTTGAAGATACAAAAGGATTTATGATATCATAATGTCTAAGAATACCCATTAAAGCTCCATATCCAATTTCACTTAAAAATTCTTTTTTCATATCTAAAGGTGTAAAAAGATTTAATATTTTTCCATTTTTTAGTTTTACTGCTGCACCAATATGAGTGTGCTCTCCGTTACCAGCTACACCTTCTAAAGGTTTAGCCATAAATGTTACTTCTAAACCATGTCTTCTAAACACATCTTCTATTACTTCTCTTGCTATAATTTCATTGTCTGCTGATTGAAGTGCAGTAGAATATTTCCAGTCTATTTCCAACTGCTCCATTACATATTTAAGTTTTCCAGTTGTTCCAACCTTATTTGCAATTCCTCCTACTTCTTTGTGTCCCATTTCAGGTTCTAGTCCGTATCTTTCAAGTTCTTGTATTGATTTTTCCATCACTGTTCTTACTAATCCAGTAGTTCGTTTCCAATACTGTTCCTTTAAAGTTTGTGAAGTAGATAGTGCTTCGATATCAGCCTTATCATCTGGTGTTTGAACCCATAGTTCAAGTTCTGTAGCTGATGTTAGTAGAACTTCTTCTATATCTTCAGGGTTTATTCCATATTTTTGGGCTAATTCTTTGTTTTCTTTTAAGAGTTCAATTAATTTGTTTTCAAACCCTTCCATAGTTCTCTTAAGTATTGATCTAGAACACACTCTTTTTTCATTATGAATTAGAAATGAAGGTATTCTTAGAGTTCCTACAGGTTTTCCATTTATGTCGCAATAATAATCATAATTATAGTCTATAAACCATCTAACCTCTTTATCAGGTACTAAATCCACTCTTGCATTATCTAGAGTAGCTATTCCCTGAAGTTCAACAGAAGATCCATCTGTTTGTATTCCTATGTCCAACATATCATCCATATCCTTTATAAACATTGAGACAGGGATTTTTTCATCTGTTCCATTTCCACCAATATCGATACCCATAAGGGATACGAACATTATTTCGGGGTGGTCGTTAAGTATTTTTGTAAGGTTTTTTTTATTTTGGTCCTTTTTTTCGATGTAAAATACTCGGTTCATAAATTTGTCCTCCTACTTTAGAATTATGCATACTATAATAGCATAATCTTCGTGTTTATGCAATAATTTTTAATTTAGGAAAATGTTTTTCTGTATATTTTTTTTATTTTTCTTTATTAGCGAACTTTTTTATATATTATTATTTTATTATTCGTTATAAAGTTTCATTAATTTTTCGAATGTTTCTCCAATTGGTTTTCTAATAGTGAGGTTGGCACTATTATCAAATTTTGTAGATGTTTTATTGATTAAAACAAGGTTTTCTCCTTTAAAATATCTAATTAATCCGGCTGCAGGATAAACTACTAGTGAGCTTCCTCCTACTATCAAAGTTTGTGCATTTAGTATATGTTTAACAGATTTTTCTATTACTTTCGAATCCAGTCCTTCTCCATATAAAACAACATCTGGTCTTATATTTCCACCGCATTTACTACATTTGGGTACTTCATTTTTCGAATTCATTATATAATCTAAATCATACTCTTCTCCACAAACCATACAGTAACTACGATAGACCGTACCGTGAAGCTCCAAAATATTTTTGCTTCCAGCCTTTTGATGCAGTCCATCTATATTCTGTGTAATAACTGCTTTTAATTTATTCATTTTTTCCAACTGGGCTAAGCCTTTATGAGCCCAATTGGGTTTAGCTTCTTGATGGATAATATTTTTTTTGTGATACTCATAAAATATATTCATATGAGTTGTAAAAAAATCAATACTAAGAATCTCCTCTGGAGAATAATTATATATTTCTTTCCCATTGTAGAGACCTTCTTCTGATCTAAAATCAGGTATTCCGCTTTCAGTAGAAACTCCTGCTCCACCAAAAAATACAGTATAACTACTGTTATCAATTATTTTCTTCAAGTTTTTAATTTTTTCCAATTATATCAGCTCCATTTATTCCTAGTATTTCCAGCAATTCTTTAGGATTCTCTATAATATAGTCTGGATTGTTCCTTTCTAAACTTTCTCTGGTGTTGTATCCCCAATCTACAGAAGCTATGTGAACCTTCATGTTATGGGATGATTTAATATCTCTTATTTCGTCTCCTACATAAAGAATCTCTTCATTTGATAGTTTCCACTTTCTCATAACTTTTTTTATTTTTCTTTCTTTTCCTGAAAGTCCCGAATTATATACGAATTCAAAGTAATTCATATCTTTATTTTTAAGAAATTTCCTGACATTCTTTTTTGAATTAGAAGTTATTATTCCTACAGTATATCCACTTTCTTTTATTTCCCGAATTATTCGAGGCCATTTTTCTCTACACCATTTCACTTCTTCTATGCTGGCGTGTAATCTTCTTCTACCTTTACGCATCATCCCGGGTATATTTCTTTTTTTTATATTTAAATGATCTATAATTTCTAAAGCACTTAGTTTTTTTAACTTTTTCATTTCTTCTAAACTAATTTTTTTTATTTTATATTTATCTGCAATTTCCTGAAAAATTCTAAAATTAACTTTTTCAGTATCTGCTAAAGTACCATCAAAATCAAATATAACACATTTATAATTCATTGTATCACTCCAAACAATTTACTTTCTTTCTTGATTAGTATACACTATATTATAAACAATTAAAATAATATTGGCAAAATCTACCAAATAAGTTTATAATAGTTATTTGGTAAGGAAGGTATATATGAAAAAATTAAAAATCCAAGAAATAGTTGTAGTTGAAGGTAAGGATGACATTTCTGCAGTTAAATCTGCAGTAGATTGTGAAGTTCTAGGTACCAGCGGCTTAGGATTAGATGACGAAAAACTAAATATAATTATAGAAGCTTCTAAGAAAAAAGGAATTATTGTTCTTACTGATCCAGATTATCCTGGAGAAAAAATAAGAAATATAATAAGCTCTAAAACAAAAACCAAAAATATAAAACATGCCTTTATAGAAAAAGAAAAAACAATAAAGGATGGAGATTTAGGTGTGGAAAATGCATCTAAAGAAGATATAATCCAAGCGATTAAAAAAGCAAAACCTGCCTTGGAATCTCAGAAAGATATATATACATTAAAAGATATGCTGGATTACGGATTAATTGGGAAAAATAATTCTTCAAAAAAAAGAAAAGAACTTGGAGATATACTTAATATTGGATATTGTTCCGGTAAAAAATTTCTAAAAAGAATTAATAGTTTTAAAATAAACAGAAAACTTTTAGAAAAATCTCTTGTAAATATAGAAAGAAGGTACATGAATGAATAATCTTTATTCACCATCTTATGTGAAAGGTATTTTCAAAAAATATAACTTTCATTACAAAAAGAAATTGGGTCAAAATTTCTTGATAGATAAAAATATAAACGAAAACATTATAGAAGCAGCTTCTATTAATGATAAGGATATTGTGATTGAAATAGGACCTGGATTAGGCAACTTAACTCAACTTTTGTGCGAAAAAGCAAAAAAAGTAATATCTATAGAAATTGATAAGGATTTCAAGAGAATTCATAATGATATTTTAAATTATGATAATTTAGAGATAATCTATGATGATTTTATGGAAATAAATTTAAATGAAATTTTAGAACCTTATGATAAAAAAGAGATAAAGGTAGTAGCAAATCTTCCTTATTATATTACTACTCCTATAATAATGAAACTTCTGGAAGAAAAATATCCAATTAATAAAATTGTAGTAATGATACAAAAAGAAGTTGCAGAAAGGTTTGCTTCAACTCCTGGTGGAAAAGAATATGGTGCTATTACATTAGCCATTAATTATTATTCAGAAACCCATTATGCCTTTACTGTACCACCGGATGTTTTTATTCCAAAACCAAAGGTTTCATCTGCTGTAGTAGTCTTTGATGTATTAGATAAACCAAAATATAGTGTTTATTCTGAAGAAATTCTTTTTAAAGTCATCAAAGGAGCTTTCGCTAAAAGAAGAAAAACTTTTGTGAATTCACTAAGTAGTACTTTTCCTGAATTTGATAAAGAAATTATCGTGGATTCATTGGAAAATTTTAATCTTAATAAAGCTATACGAGGTGAAAAACTTTCATTGGAAGAATTCGTAAAAATATCAAATTTTTTAATGGAAAGGATTCATTGATTTATAAAAATAATTTTGATATAATTTATTAAAATATATTAACTAGGAGATTTATATGGCTCAGCTGAGTACCCATTTGCATTTTGCAAAATTAATAATAGAAAATATCCAAGATGATATAGAAGTTCCCCCCTTTTTATTGGGTATATCAGCACCGGATACCTATACAAACAACAAGACTTATTTAAAATACCATTATATAAAAGATAGAGAAAATGGTGACGATGATATCGATGTACATGAATTTTATGAAAAATTTAACTT
Source organism: uncultured Clostridia bacterium (assembly GCA_964393495.1). Lineage (GTDB taxonomy): Bacteria > Bacillota > Clostridia > Tissierellales > Dethiosulfatibacteraceae > UBA8670. The sequence goes on from CAYMUD010000002.1 coordinate 17,991, forward strand.
TAACAAATTAGAAAAATCAAAAAAATGGTTTGTAATAGGGTACTATGCACATCTTTGGTTTGACGAATATATTAAATTTAATACAAATCGACTTACTTTAAGAAATAATGAGGGTCTTAACAGCAAGGATTTATCTCAATGCATTAAGGATCTATTTAAGCATTACGACAGACAGATAACCGAAGAATATTACGATAAAAATACAAAAGAAAAAATCAAGGCTTATAAACTAAATCTTAATTTGAAAGCTCTGAAATTTATAAAGATTGACAGATGTAAAGAAATCTTATTAAGGGAATTAGACAAAGGACCTAAATATGATATAAGAGAAGATTTAATATATAAGGATGAATATTTAGAACTTATTGATAACAGCGTAGTAAAATTTTTAAAGTCCTTAAATTAACCTCCAAACTTTTGATTTAATTCAAAAGCCGGGAGGTTTTTTTAAAGGTTAAAAAAATTTATGAAGTTTTCCGATGTTGCTTCAGCAACTTTATTGAAAGGAATACCTTTTATTTCCCCTATTTGACTAGCTACGTACCTTACATAAGCCGGCTCGTTTCTTCTACCTCTTTTGGGTTCTGGTGCTAAATAGGGACTATCTGTCTCTATAAGAAGATGCTTTAAGGGCAACTTTTTTACAACTTCTTTTACTTTTTTTGAATTTTTAAAAGTTACAGGTCCTGCTATAGATATTAAAAATCCTAATTTAATGAATTCTAAAGCCATTTCATAACTTCCAGAATAGCAGTGTATTATACCTCTCATACCGTCATAGTTTTCTTCTTTTAAAATCTTAAGAATATCTCCGTGAGCTTCTCTATCGTGCACAATGAAGGGTAGGTTTAATTTCTTTGCCAATCGTATCTGTTGTACAAACCACTTTTTCTGTATATCTCTAGGTGAATTATCATAATGATAATCTAATCCTATTTCACCAATAGCTATTACCTTTTCTTTTTTTGCAAGAGATTTTATGATTTCAAGACTATCTTGGTCCATTTCTTTAGCATTGTGAGGATGAAAACCTACTGCAGCATATATGTTTTTATTTTCTTGTGCTGTATTTACAGCTTTTACTGAAGATGTCATGTCCGCTGCCGGATGGAGTATTATCTCTATACCATCATTTTCCATGTTTTTTATTATTTTTTCTCTATCTATGTCAAATCTTTTATCGTCTAAATGAGCGTGACTATCTATAAGCATTTTATCACCTTTCTCTTATGATATTTTAGCACCATCTGCTATATCTTCTAATGTAGATACCAGCGATAGTTTTTTACCTTTTTCAGCAGCTAAAACCATACCTTGGGATTTAATACCTCTTAATTTTACAGGTTTAAGATTATATACTACTACTACTTTTTTACCTATCAAATCTTCAGGTTCATACCATTTTTTTATACCTGATACTATCTGTCTTTTTTCATCTCCAAGCTTAATTTGTAGCACATAAAGTTTATCTGCATCTGGATGATCTTCACAGCTCAGTATTTCGGCTACTCTAAAATCTAATTTAGCAAAATCATCAATACTTACTTCATTTATTTCTTTAGTCTCTTCGACTTTTTCTTCTTTAACTTCATTTTCTTTTTTATCTTTCACTATATTCACCTCTATTTCTTTTATTTTTTTCTTTTTATCTATTCTCGAAAACAATATTTCTGCTTTTCCAACTTTATCACCAACTTTAATTCCATCAAAATTATTTAAAGATTCCCAAGAATTATTATCTGTATTTAGTTGATGAAGTATCTTGGCTGCAGTTTCAGGCATAAATGGTTGTAGAAGTACTGCTGAGACTCTAATAGATTCAAGTAAATTGTATAACACAGTAGCTAATCTTCCTTTTTTATTTTCTTCTTTACCTAGTATCCAAGGTTGAGTTTCATCTATATATTTATTACTTCTCCTAAGGAGATTGAAAATTTCATCTAAAGATGCAGCAACTTTCAAATCTTTCATTTGTTCTTTTACATTTTTTGGTGTTTCAATGGCTAAATTTATGAGTTCTTTATCTATATCTTCTTTAACTTCAGGTCTTAATATTTCCCCATCAAAGTACTTGTCAACCATCGTAATACTTCTATTAACGAGATTTCCAAGAATATTTGCTAATTCTGAATTAATTCTTTCTATTAGAAGTTCATAAGTAATAGTACCGTCATTTGCAAAAGGCATTTCGTGAAGTAGAAAATATCTAACTGCATCTACTCCAAATAAATCAACTAAATCATCTGCATATATTACATTGCCCTTTGATTTACTCATCTTTCCTTCTCCAACCAACAACCAAGGATGACCAAATACCTTTTTAGGTAATTCTACTCCCAATGCCATCAAAATACTAGGCCAGTAAATTGTATGGAATCTCAATATATCCTTTCCTATAAGATGAACATCTGCAGGCCAATATCTTTCAAATTTATCATCACTTTTACCATATGGATTATAACCTAATCCTGTTATATAGTTGCTTAGTGCATCTATCCAGACATATATTACATGCCCTTCATCTATAGTAACGGGAACACCCCAATCAAAGCTGGTTCTAGATACACATAAATCCTGCAGTCCCGGCTTCAAAAAATTATTTAACATTTCTTTTTTTCTGGACTCCGGTTGTATGAAGCTTGGATTTTCTTCTATATGCTTAATTAATTTTTCAGTGTATTGACTTAATTTAAAGAAATATGCTTCTTCTTTTGTATTTTTCACTTCTCTTCCACAGTCAGGACATTTTCCATTTTCAAGCTGGCCTTCTGTAAAAAAAGATTCGCAAGGAATACAGTATAGACCTTCATATTCTCCTTTATATATATCTCCTTGTTCGTAAAGTTTTTTGAAAATATTTTGTACTATTTGTTTATGTTCTTTTTCAGTAGTTCTTATAAATCTGTCGTAAGATGTATTCATCAAATCCCATATTCTCTGAATTTCGCCTGCTATGTCATCTACTAATTCTTGGGGTTTCTTTCCTGCTTTTTCGGCATTAATTTGAACTTTCTGTCCATGTTCATCTGTTCCTGTTTGAAAATAAACATCATATCCTTCAAGTCTTTTGAACCTAGCAATACTATCCGCAAGGACTATCTCATAAGTATTTCCTATGTGAGGTTTACCCGATGTATATGCTATTGCTGTACTTATATAATACGGTTCTTTGTTCATTATTTCCTCCTTTTTTGTTTTAATGATTTTGATTTATTACCAATAAAAAAAGCCTCTTATAAATAAGAGACGAGTTATCGTGTTACCACTCTTTTTCGCTTAAGCTTTTCAGTTTAAGCCTTATTAGGTAAATTACCTTGGATTTATAACGTAATCCAAACGTTACCTCCTAAATATTTGAAGGTAAAGCTCCAGGGCCATATTCAGTCTATAATCAAACACCGATTTTCACCTTACACGGCTCTCTTTAGAAGGATCTATAAACTTACTCTTCCTTTCAATGCTTTTATTGTATTATATTAAAATATATATAAAATTTTGAATTTTGTCAAGAATATAAATTATTTTACTATTTTATACATGCCTTCAGCTTTACCTTTTGGAGCATGATCTAATATCTCTTCCACTATAATTTTCATAGTTTTATCACCAAAAACTATCTCTACTTTGTCACCTACAGTAACTTCATTTCCAGGTTTAGCTCGACTACTGTTAATCAGCACCCTTCCAGATTTGCATGCTTTTTTAGCTGATGTTCTTCTTTTTATTATTCTGGAATTTTTCAAAAATTTATCTATCCTCATATTTACACCTCTCTTAAATTAAAAATCAGGCATTATGCCTGACTTTTAATTACTTATTAACTGCTTCTTTTAAAGATTTACCTGCTTTAAAAACTGGTGCTTTTGAAGCCGGAATATGAATTGTTTCCTTAGGATTTCTAGGATTTCTACCTTTTCTCGCTTTTCTGTCTCTTACTTCATAAGTTCCAAATCCAACTAATTGAACCTTCCCACCATCTTCAAGTTCTTCTTGTACTGAGTCCATAAATGCATTCAATGATTTCTCAGCATCTTTTTTTGTAAAGCCGGTTTTTTCAGCTATACTTGATACTAATTCTGCTTTATTCACAAAAAACCCTCCTTATATATTTTTTTATTATTGCAAATTCCATTTTGGAATTTATTGCCTTTTTGATTTCTCCCATAATGCATCCATATCTTCTAATGTCATATCTTCGAGAGATTTGTTTGAATTATCTTCTATATATTTAAATCTATTTATAAATTTATTTACCGTGCGATTTAAAGCTAGATCAGGATTTATCTTTAGAAATCTTGAAAAATTTACTATTGCAAACAATAAATCTCCTAATTCTGATTCAATATTATCTTTATCCTGTTTAGCGTATTCTTCTAAAAGCTCATTTAGTTCTTCATGAATTTTCGATACTGCTCCCTTTATATCCGGCCAATCAAAACCAACTTCTGCTGCAATTTTCTGAATTTTATAGCTTTTTGTCAAAGGTGATAGGGCTTTTGGAACTTTTAATAATTTTGAATAATATGTATCAAAAACTTTTTCTTTACCCTTTACATCTTCCCAACTTTGTAATGCTTCTTTTTCATCTTTTGCATCAATATCTCCAAATACATGTGGATGTCTAGAATAAAGTTTTTTGCATATACCTGTATATATATCGTATATATTAAAATATCCTTCTTCCTTTGCTATTTGTGCATGAAAAACAACTTGGAGGAGCAAATCTCCTAGTTCTTCTATAAAATTTTCAAAATCCTTGTTCTCTATAGCGTCAACGACTTCATAAGCTTCTTCTATTAAACAATCTCTTATTGATTCATGTGTTTGTTTTCTATCCCAAGGACAACCATCGGGACCACGTAGAATCTCCATAGTCTTTAGTAAATTATTTACATTATACAACTCTTTTGTTGATTTTTCAATACTTTGAACAAAAATATATGTAGAAAATGAATATTTTTTTAGTTTATCTAACCCTGAAACGGAAATATTCATTGTTTTTTCAGAAATAACATCTATTATGTTAACTTTATAGTCATCTCCATAAATTTCTCCTAAATCCAACTTTAACTTTTCGCCTATGTCTTGAGTATATATTTGAGTAAATAGGATGTTTGAATTTATATCAATATCGTAAAAATCATATTCTTCCCCAGATAATGTTTTTAAGTTTTCATTATTACTAGCTATTAGACTTAAAGCTTTTTGCCAAAAACTGATACTGTCTATTATTTCTATTTCTATTTCTTTTATTATGTTTTTTTTAAAATATTCTACTACCAATTCTCCGTAATAAGGACTCCCAGGTACATAGTAATAAACTTCACCCTTTGTCTTAGCCGTTTCTATTAATTTATCTATTATACTTTGATACACTTCCTCTAATGTTTTTCTTTCTTGGAAATATTTATCGAAGGTTTCAAATTGAATATTCTCTTCTTCTAGATATTTTGTGAAGGGATGTCTATCCGTTCTTAAGAATTTGATTTTATCTTCTTTTAGGCTTTTATATCCTCTTAGAGATATGTCTTCAATTTTTTTGGTTCCTATGCCTATTATAGTTATTTTTGCCATATTACCCCCTACTTCATAAGTTTTACCTTAACAAGGAATTTCTCTATTTCATCGCCTTTAGGTAGTAATTCTAAATCTTTTTTTGTAATAGCCTTTGTTAGAGGTAGGGCTATCACGTACACCACTACACCTAAGAAAATAGAAATAAGTGCGGATAGTTTCATTCCTAATAATCCGTACATAAGAGAATATCCAGAAAATACTATTAGTCCCATTATTAAGGCTGCTGCTAATGGTCTTGGTACTATATTCCTTAGTTTTATATCAATTTTAGTTTTTCTTTTAAGATCAAGATAGTTTAAAATTGCTGCTGTAAAGTATGCAGCAATAGTACTATATGCTGCTCCTGCCACATTTAGGCTTTTTATTCCTACTAATATATAGGTTAGTACTACTTTTACTAAAGCACCTATAGCGAGGTTTTTTACAGGTATTTTTTGCTTTTCTACTGCTTGAAGTATAGCCGTTAAAGATTGTACTACAGTAAGAAATATTACACTTACAGCTAGAATAGCAAGAAGATATCCTACGCTAGCATGCTTAGCGCTTCCAAGTGCTGGATAAAATAGCACTATTATCGGTTCTGCCAAAACAAAAAGACCTATTGCTGATGGAAGACCTATTAGAAGAGCTGTTCTCATACCTAAATTAGCCGTCATATTCAGCATTTTATCTTCTCCTTTTGTAAAAGAATCTGTAATGGTAGGCACCAAACTAATTGCTATTGCTATCGAAAAAACTTGTGGAAAATTTATAAAAGTTTGAGCTGTTCCACTTAACTGACCATATAAATCTGTTGCCTCAATTTCACTATATCCTATTGCAAGCAATCTCATGGAAACTAACTTTGCATCAATTAAACCCATTAAAGGAACTATAGATGCACCAATAGTTATAGGAATAGCAATTTGGAGCAGCCTTTTGAAAACTCTTTTCCAGTTCTCTTCTACATTCTTCTTAGAAAAAGCTACTTTTTCATCAATTTTTTTCTTGTTTAGAATATATACAAAAAACATAAGTATAAATCCTGCAATACCACCTGCCGAAGCTCCAAAAGAAGCACCACCAGCAGCTTTAGGGAGAGATTCTTGTACGAATATGTATGCTAGATATAATCCTACTGCAAATCTAAAAAATTGTTCTACGATTTGAGATAAAGCTGTAGGAACCATATTCTGCATACCTTGAAAATATCCTCTATATACAGCCATAATTGGAACAAAAAACAATGCCGGTGTTAATGCAGATAATGAATATGATGTCCCTGGATATCCAATAGATACAGCTATTTGGTCTGCAAAAATAAATACTAATAATGAAGATCCCGCTGCTAAGGTAATTAAAGTAGCCATTGCTATTTTAAATACTTGTCTAGCTCCTAAATAGTTTCCTAGTGCAATTTTTTCAGAAACTAATCTTGCAATTGCAGTTGGAAATCCTGCTAATGAAATTACAAGTAAAAGATTATAAACCTGATATGCAGGTTGATAATACCCTATACCTTCAGTTCCTATTAGATTTGTTAAAGGTATTCTATATACAGCTCCAATAATTTTAACTATAAGTCCTGCTGCCCCAAGCACTGCAGCTCCTTTAAGAAAGTTTTTATCTGACATTTTTTCCTCCTGAATAAAATTAAAAAGTGCCTCGCGGCACGCATAAAATCCTTTAATAGATACTTTTTGCCAATTAATTAGCTATCTTTATTTAAATAAACCTTTTGAAAATGTTACATTGCTTCTTCTAAATCTAATTTTATTAATCATTAGGTTCTGAACAGTCATAATTACTCCAACAAAAATCACAACGTCTCCTATTGAAACTGCCGACGGTAATACCAACATTCGATTCCAGGGTATAAAACCACCTGCAAAAAAAATGTTGTCATTTATTATTTTAAATAATTTAATGTTTCCTTGTGAAATAAGTTGAAATATTTCCTCAGAAAAGGCTAGCTTCGCCGCATTTTCTGTTATTCCTATTACCAGTCCGTTGTATATGAAGGTAATGAAATTAAGAACACTTCCTACAAATATAATTGGGAAATATTTTATTTTCCAATTGATAAGTAAAGATATTAATATAAAACCGTAAGAAATAGCTAAAACAATTTCATAGTAGCTAAAATTCAAGTCTAACAATCCTGTATTTAAAAGTAAGAATGACATCTGAATCAATAAAGATAAAAAAACAAAAATCTTCCCTCTGATTTTAACATCACCTAATCTATTTAATTCTCCTTTTCTCATATACCCAATTAATATACCTATAAGTAAACCTTCAAGTACCACTTTTACCTCCCTCGGGACCAATATCATTAATATTATACTTTATAGGATTTGGTTTTACAAGAATATAGAAATATTATTTTATAAAAAAATACTATCCTTGTCTGGATAGTATTTTCTAGATTCTTATTTTCTTTGTTTATCTTTTGGTACTATACAAGTACCTGTTGCTTCACATACTACTATAGGTTGGTCTAGCAAATCACAAGCTGAATCACTTATGTCTGGTCTTGGTACGATAACTTTTTTTGCTACAAATTTCATCTTTCTTGATGAATTTCCTATTTTTGTTATCTCTCCTTCTACCTCGATATAATCTCCCGCATAAACTGGTGCTAAAAAGTCCACGTTATCGTAAGATCTAAATAGTCCCTCATCTCCATCGCACTGAATTAAAAGTTCTGTTGCAACATCTCCAAAAAAAGCCAACATCTTAGCTCCATCAACAAGATTTCCTCCATAATGAGCATCTTGAGAGCTCATTCTTAGTCTTATTTTTGACTTGTACTGCTTTTCCATTTTATAATCTCCTTTCAAATTTACCTTTTAGGCATAAATATCCTGATACAATTCTCTTAATTCTTTACTATCTCTCATTATTTGAAGAGATATAGCCGCATGATCTTTAGTATATCCATTTCCCATTATCATATTAACATCTTTTCCTACGCCTTCAGCCCCTAGTGCTGCTTTTGTAAAGGAAGTCGCCATTGAGAAGAAATATACCGTTCCATTATCCTTACATGATAATATACTAGACATTTCACAGTTAGGCATATTAACACAGTTAATAACTTTGTCACAAAGCTCTCCATTGGTTACCTCTGATACTTTTTCATAAAGTTCAACTGCATCTGTTGCATCACCTTCTATAAACTCGTCAGCAAGTCCTAGTTCTCTGATTTTGTCAACAGGTGTATTCCAGTAGGTCATACATATAACTTTTCCTGTTATTCCTGCTCTTTTTTTAGCTTCATATAGGCAAAGCATTCCGGATTTTCCAGCTCCTCCTATAACCATAACTGTATCTCCTGGTTTCACAAGTTTAGCTGTTTGTGCCGGTGCACCTGCTACGTCTAATACCGAAAGTGCTAGGTTTTCAGGTAGGTCCTTGGGTAGCTTTGAATATATTCCGCTTTCAAATAATATAGCCTGGCCTTTAATGTCTACCTGATCGATATTTTTTCTAACTTCAAGTATTTCATCAATTTTAAGAGGTGTTAAAGAAAGAGAAACTAGTGTTGCTATTTTGTCTCCAACCTTTAAATCTCTATCTTTTAGTGCATCTCCTATTTCTTTTACTGTACCTATCAGCATTCCTCCCGAACCTGTCACAGGATTTTGATGTTTTCCTTTTTCTTCAACTATACTCTTCATTATGATTTTTATTTTTTCTTCATCATCTCTTGCTTGATCTTTAATCTGAGTAAAGCTTGCAGAATCAATATTTAATGTCTGTACATCTATAAGTATCTCATTGTCGTAAATCTCCATTAAATTGTTGATTTTAGTTGCTGGTTGAGGCAAAACTCCCTTTGGTTCTAATACCCTATGAACACCATATGGATTTCCTTTTTTGTGTATCATAATTAACCTCCTAATTTATATATATATCTATATTGCATGAATCGTGCCAATATTCTTAATGTTTTCGTTATTGAAATATCAATGATATTTATCTATTCTATATATAATGATACAATATTGCCGACTTTTTATCAAGGTAATCGCCTGTTTTTCGGCACTTGCGCAAAAAAAAACTCTCCAGGAATTCCCGGAGAGTCATTTTATTTTTAGTTTAAAATTCAGGTTCTATTAATCCTACTTGTTTATCTTTTCTTTTGTAAACTACATTGACTTCATCTGTATCTGAATTCAAAAATACGAAAAAATTATGTCTTAATAAATCCATTTGTAGTACAGCTTCCTCGATATTCATAGGCTTCATAGCAAACCTTTTAGTTTTTACGATTTTAATTTCATCATCATCTTCTTCAAGGGGTTCAACATTCTCAAACCTAATTGTTTCTTTTGTATGCTTTTTGTCTTGGAGTTTAGATTTATACTTTCTTATTTGTCTTTCTACTACGTCCACCGCTTTGTCTATTGAGTGATACATATCATCCGTAACTTCTTCTGCCCTTATTATAGTTCCTCCAAAAGGTATTGTAATTTCTATTATCTGTCTTAATTTTTCAACACTTAGTACTACTTTAATGTCGATATCTTTGTAGAAAAATTTGTCAAGCTTAGCTAATTTTCTTTCAACCATTTCTCTTAAACTGTCTGTCACATTTACATTTTTTCCATAGATTTCAATTTTCATATTGTCTTCCCCTTTCATGTTTTTATTTATTAATTGTTTACCCATTTATTAGGACTTCTAATCATATTTTTTTAATATTAATTATTTTTTTAATATAAGAGATTATGTTAACAAGTCTGTTGATAAGCTCCAATATTGTATGTTTTCTGTTGATAAGTAGAAGGTTTTTATCCACAGCTTGTTAGTGCTTGTTTTATCTTGCTAATGTTAATCCATAAATATTATTAGCATCAACCTTTAAGAGAGCTTCAGAACATGCGTTTAAGGTAGTACCCGTTGTGTATACATCATCAACAAGTAAAATATTTTTGTTTGTTAATATTTTTTTAGCTGAAAAAGTATTTTTGAGATTATTTTTTCTATCTTCTCTATTTAGTTGATTTTGGGGTTTCGTATCTACAATTCTTTTAATTAATTTTTCCGAGGGTATATCCATTTTAATTCCAAGATATTTTGCCATCAATTGAGATTGATTATATCCTCTTTTTCTTTTTTTATTTTTATGAAGAGGTACATATGTTATTAAGTTTAAATCTATGTCTTTATCTTTTATGTGTTGGTACAATAATTCACCTAACATTTTATAATAATAAGGCTTATTGTTGTATTTGAAATCTTTTATTACATCTCTTAATAGGCCTTGGTATTTATAGGGCGAATAAACTTTCTTGAAAAATTTTGGGGTTTCTATGCATTCCATGCATGTATCTCCGGAAGAAATTAGAGGTTTTGAACATATTTTACATTTATGCCCTTGAATGCTTTTTAATTTTAATAAACATTCTCTGCATATATGCTTTTTACCTATTTCCTCGTCCCAGTAGCCGCATATAGAACAGGTATTGTTTTCTGGAAATACTAATTCTATAAATTCGTCTAATGAGTTTTTTATAATTTTTACCAATTTATCCCCCTATACTAAGAAGTCTTTTACCTTGTCTAATCTTCCTTTAAGATTTGAATATCTTCTATCTATTTTGTTGTTATCTATCATTTCTTTTATATATTTTTTATAACCTACTAAAACTAAAAGATTTTGTGCTCTTGTAACTGCAGTATAAATAAGATTTCTGGTCAAGAGCATGGGCGGTGCCCAAGTTATAGGAATTATAATGGCTGGGAATTCACTTCCTTGGCTTTTGTGAATTGTGACCGCATATGCATGTATTAGTTCATCTAGTTGATTATATGTGTAAGTTACTTCCTTATTATCGTCAAATTCTACAACTAGCTCTTGATCTACTTTGTTTACATATCTTATATATCCAATATCACCGTTGAATACCCCTTCTCCACTTTCTACATACCCATCTTTATCGGTTTTTTTCCATGCCATTTGATAATTGTTTTTTATCTGCATGATTTTATCCCCAGTTCTGAATAGAGTTTTGTTGATTTTTAGCTCTCCTTTTCCTTTGCCAATAGGGTTAAGTTTACTTTGGAGTATTTTGTTAAGCTCAATTGTACCATTTATACTCTTTTTCATAGGAGTAAGAATCTGTATATCTTCTAAAGCTTTGAGATTATAGTGCTCAGGCAATCTTTTTTCCATTAGTCCTACTATAGTTTTATTTATTTCTTCATTATTTAAACAATCTATAAAGAAAAAATCACCATCTTTTTTATTGAATTCCGGCATTTCTCCATCATTTATTTTATGAGCATTAATAGTTATCATACTATCCTTAGATTGTCTGAATATTTTATCCAACTTTATTGTTGGTATTATATTGCTTTTTATTATATCTCTAAGTACGGATCCAGGACCTACTGATGGCAATTGATCTACATCTCCCACCATTATTAAGTGTGTTTTAGGTTCAATTGCTTTTAAAAGACTATTCATTAGTATTATATCAACCATAGACATTTCATCTACTATTATTACATCGTATTCTAAAGGTGATTCTTCATTCTTATTAAAATATAGATTTTTTTTATCTTCGCTGTAGGTAAATTCCAACATTCGATGTATGGTCTTTGCTTCACGACCTGTAGTTTCTGTAATTCTTTTTGCTGCTCTTCCTGTAGGAGCGCAAAGAGCTGTTTTTTTGCCCATCAGCTCAAATCCTTCAATTATACCCTTTATTATTGTAGTTTTACCAGTCCCAGGACCACCGGTTATTACTATCACATTTTCTTTAAAAGACTTTTCTATTGCTTTTTTTTGCTTATTTGTTAAAGATTTCTTTGATCTTTCTTCTATGCCAACTATTATGTCTTTAACATCTTCTTCTGGGTCTTTTTCTTCAGTTATTAGTGTTACCAACTTATTAGCAGTTCCTGCTTCAGAATAATAGTAAGGTATGTAGTAAACACAATCTCTATCATCTATATTTTCCATATGGATCTCTCCTCTTAGAGCCATATTTGAAATGACAGCTTCTACATACTTTTTATCTATATCTAAAGTTTTTCCAGCTCTTTTTATTACAATATCCTTTGGTAAGTAAGTATGTCCATCTGAGGCTGATTCCAAAAGACTATATCTCACTCCAGCAGATATTCTGTATTCCGATTTTTTATCTATACCCATATTCTCAGCGATTTTATCGGCAAGTTTAAATCCAATACCATAAACATCGGAAGTAAGTCTATAGGGATTCTCTTTTACTTTTTCTATAGTTTCTGAACCATATTCTTTATATATTTTTATACCATAAGATGGCGAAATATTGTATTTTTGAAGATAAAGCATTATTTCTTTGATTTCAAGTTGTTCCTTAAAACTATCTACTATCTTTTCAGCTTTTTTTTCTCCAATTCCTTCTATCTTCATTATCTCTTCAGGGTTATATTGAAGAATATTAAATGTATCTTCACCAAATTCTTCTACAATTTTAGCTGCAGTTGCATCCCCTACCCCCTTTATCAGACCAGAAGCAAGATATTTTTTTATTCCGTCTATGGAGTCGGGCATTACTATTTTATATTTTTGAACTTCAAATTGTTTTCCGTATCTGGGATGTTCATTCCATTTTCCTTCTACTTCAATTTGTTCTCCAAGACTAATAGAAGAAAATAACCCAGTAAAGGTAATTACATCTTCGCTAGTTTCTATTATGCCTACTGTATATCCGTTACTTGTGTTGTTGTAAATAATTTCTTCAACTGTTCCTGCTATTGTTTCCATCTATCCACATCCTCAAAATATATTATACATTAATTATATGTATAGTTAAATATTAAATTAAAAATATACTATATATATAGTATATCCATTCCAAAATTATTAATTATTTATATAATTATGTTAAATTCCACACAAATATATTTTTTTTTGATATAATGAAATAGAATTTTTTTCAGGAGGGCTTAATGGCGGGAATAAAAACAGTTAAAGTTTACGATATTTTAACCTTTTATACAGATTATAAAAATAGATTAACTCCTAAAAATCTAATCGGACTTTTTCAAGAAATTGCTACTCTACAATCCGACGAACTAGAATTAGGACAAAAATATATGTCTAACGAAGATTTATTATGGGTACTTATTAAATATAATATAGAAATATATCGTATGCCTAAATATCCAGAAAAAATCAGGATTGAAACATATGCTATGTATACTAGGAAATTCTATATTTACAGAAAATTCGAAGTATATGATGAAAATAACATATTGGTATCTAAGGCTTATTCTGCTTGGAGCTTAGTAAATAAAAAAAATATGTCCTTACAAAAAATACCAGTAGAGTTAATAAAAGCATATGGTTGTAGTGAAAGTCCTAAAGAAGAGAAGGCTATTTTTGAAGGTCTTAAAACTGTTAAGAATCCGGATTTAAGAAATAATTTTTCAATAAGATACACAGATATCGACCATAATTTACACGTTAATAATACAAACTATATGTCTTGGGCTGTAAATTCTGTACCTAAAGATATTGTAATAGATTATGTTTTAGAAAAAATATGTATAATTTATAGGAAAGAAGGTAAATACGGAGAAGATGTATTAGTTGAAACTAAAGTAAAGAAAGAAGATAAAATCATATGCAATCATAATATTAAGGATAAAGATGGGAACTTACTTTGTCAAATAAAAACTAAATGGAGAAAATGAGGTGATATAGTTGATTGAAAGTTATTTATGGTTAATAATAGCAGTAATATTGGCTGTAGTAGAAGGAGCTACCCTAAGTCTTACAACGATATGGTTTGCCTTTGGAGCTTTGTCTGCTTGGTTAGTAACATTCCTGAATTTTTCTTGGACCCTTCAAATAGCTGTGTTTGTTGTTGTATCAGGACTACTTCTTATATTTACCCGACCTTTAGTTAAAAAATATTTAAAGATAGGTAGGGTAAAAACTAATGCAGACGAGGTCATAGGTGAAGATGCTCTTGTTACTGAGAAAATTGATAATATTAATTCTCAGGGTAAGGTAAAGGTAAAAGGTCAAATATGGACAGCAAGATCAGATGATAGCCAATTTATAGAAAAAGATTCAATAGTTAAAGTATTAAGAATAGAAGGTGTAAAATTAATAGTAAAAAAATTAGAGGAGGGTAATTAAATGGGTTTTTTAATCTTTTTAGTACTAGTAATAATATTAGTAATTCTAAATATCAAAATCGTACCACAAGCAAATGCTTTCGTTATAGAAAGACTAGGTGGCTATCAAGCTACTTGGAGTGTTGGCTTACACGTTAAAATACCATTTATAGACGTTATAAAAAGTAAAGTATCTTTAAAAGAACAGGTTGTAGATTTTCCGCCACAACCAGTAATAACCAAAGATAATGTAACTATGCAGATAGACACAGTAGTATTTTTTCAAATTACTGAACCAAAATCTTTCACCTATGGTGTTGATAGACCTATCTCCGCTATAGAAAACTTAACTGCTACTACATTAAGAAATATAATTGGTGAATTAGAATTAGACGAAACTTTAACCTCCAGAGAGCTTATAAATACAAAAATGAGAAGTATCTTAGATGAAGCAACTGATCCATGGGGTATAAAGGTTAATAGAGTTGAAGTTAAAAATATTACACCACCAGAAGAAATACAAGATGCTATGGAAAAACAAATGAAAGCTGAAAGAGAAAGAAGAGAATCTATATTAAGAGCTGAAGGTAAAAAAAGAGCAGCTATTCTTGTTGCCGAAGGGCAAAAAGAATCTGTTATATTAGAAGCTGAAGCTTATAAAGAGTCTTCTGTAAGAAGAGCTGAGGGTGAATCTGAAGCAATTCTAAAAGTTCAAAAAGCTAAAGCAAAAGGTATAGAAATGATTAGGCTTTCAAAACCTAACAAGGAAGTTCTTTCTATTCAAAGTATGGAAGCATTCATCAAGGCAGCAGATGGTAAAGCTACAAAGATTATTATACCTTCAGAAATTCAAGGTATAGCAGGTTTAGCTTCATCTTTAACAGAGATAATGAAAGATGACACTGCTTACGAATCTTATGATAAAACATCTGAAAAAACTGAAGCAGAAAAAATTGAAGAAAATTAAAGAATAGTAAGAAAATATTTTTAGATAGTCTTTATGGCTATCTTTTTTTGTAAAATTAAGAATTATACATGCTTAATTATGTTTATATTTTGTCAAATCTGTAGTATTGTGTATATATAATATTATTTTTAGGGTAATAGGAGGTTTTTATGGATTTTATATTAGGACAAGCTAAGATTGTTCTTTATGTAATAATTTTTTGTGCTAAAATTTTCGAAGTTTCTATCGGTACGCTAAGGATAGTCCTTGTCAGTAAAGGACAAAAAGTCAAAGCAGCACTAATAGCCTTTGTCGAATGTGTTATATGGATTTTGGTTGTTAGCACAGTTTTAGTAGATATTACCAGTGATCCTGTAAAAGTAGTAATCTACTGTGCAGCTTTTGCAATAGGAAATTATATAGGTGTTTCTTTAGAAAACAGGTTAGCAATGGGCCTTTCTTCTATTCAAGTAATAACTAATCTAGAAGAAGGAAATGAATTAGCCCTACTTCTAAGAGATAACAACTTTGGTGTTACCGTAATGAAAGGTTACGGTAAGGAAAAAGAAAAAGAAGTTTTAATACTTCATATAAAAAGAAAAAGGATTTCCGAAGCTGTTAATTTAATTCACTCCCAATTAGAAAATGCTTTAATAACAGTGAACGAAGTCAAAGTTGTAAGAGGTGGATATATAAAAAGAAAATAATCAAATATAGGATAATATATTTTTCAAATTTAAAAAACTACGATAATCCTCTTCCATTAAAATATCCGATAAGTTGATTATTGTATCTATAACAGGGGTTTTAACCCCTGTTATTTTACCTAAATTTGAAATAGGTGCCAAGCCGTAAGGTATATCTTCTTTTATATATCTTGAATCTAAACTAGAGGGTGCCAAGCCGTCTTTATGTATTGAACTCTTTGACAAGGAACTATGAAGATTGGATTCTTCTGAAAGATATGTAGTTTTCATAACATCTTCAAGGCTTTTGAGTTCTATACCCAAAGCCTTTCCTACATTTATTCTCTCCAAATCAATTTTATGTATAATTTCAGCTATATTTTTTGTAATACCCTCATTATAAAAATCAAATTTCCCTTTTTGATTTTCTATTCTACCTAAATTAAGTAGTAATACCGCTGGATGAATAATCGAATTCATATTTAAGAACTGAATCTCTAGATAATTTTTCTTGGTTTGTAAAGTGTCCCAAATCTCATTTAATAAAGGGAAAATATGATTCAAAGATTTTTTATTTAAAGATGAAACAAACACTTCCCTTTTAGTTCCTTTTACAATTGTAAGACTATCATTAAATTTTCTACAAGGATACAGAAAAGAGCTAGAACCAACGGTTTCAATTAATTCTTCCTTTTTAGTTCCTGCTATCATATTTTTAAGCTCCCAAACTCCGTAGTTGTCTGGAAAAAATACTACATTTATATTTTTATAAACATTTGAAATCAACTTATCTAAGTATTTCTTTCTACAAAAAGCAGGAACAGTTATGAAAACTAAATCGGCATCCTTCATAGCTTTGGACATATTATTTGTAATTAAAGAAATTTCCCCTTTTGTATTAAAACTTCCTTCGATAGTCACTTCCCAATTTCTTCTTTCTCTATTTAATTTTTTTTCTTTATATATTTTAACCTTATTACCTTTACTAGCTAAAAAAGCTCCTAAAGTAATTCCAACATTTCCTTCACCTAATATACAGTATGTTCTCACCTATTTCACCCGCTTTTAAAATATTTATTATAATTATATCAAATAAATGATAATATTAAATAGAAATATACTTAAATGTTGACTGATTTTTTAAATTAAGATATACTATATTATAAATGATATGTCAACATGTCTATTATGTTAATTTAGGAGGTTATATAATGAAAACTTTAATGACGGGTAATGAAGCCATAGCTAGGGGAGCTTACGAAGCAGGAGTTCTTGTAGCATCTTCTTATCCTGGCACTCCGAGTACGGAGATAATGGAAAATTTTTCTCAATATGATAACGTTTATGCTGAATGGGCTCCAAACGAAAAGGTAGCTGCTGAAGTAGCTATTGGTGCTGCAGTAAGAGGTGTTAGATCCTTTGCTTCTATGAAACACGTAGGCGTTAATGTGGCTGCAGATCCTTTTATGTCATATGCTTACCACGGTTCCAACGGTGGTTTTGTTTTAATTACCGCTGATGAACCTAATATGTTCTCATCTCAAAATGAGCAGGACAATAGACTCTACGCTAAACATGGCAAGGTAGCTTTGATAGAGCCTTCAAATTCTCAAGAATGTATAGACTATATGAAGTATGCTTATGATATAAGCGAAAAATACGATACTACAGTACTCTTTAGAGTTACAACTCGTATTTGTCATTCTAAAACTGTAGTAGAACTAAAAGATAGAGTAGTTCCAGAAGTTAAACAATTCGAAAAAAATCAAAAAAAATATATTATGGTTCCAGCTCATTCTAGAAAAAGACATCCTCAAATAGAAAAAAACTTAGAGGAGCTTAGAAAATATTCCAACAACTGCCCTTTAAATAGGGTTGAAATGGCCGATAAGAGTATTGGAATCATTTGTAATGGTATTTCATATGAGTATGCAAAAGAAGTTATAGGAGATAAAGCATCATATTTAAAAATCGGATTTTCTAATCCTCTTCCTGACGAAATGATAAAAGACTTTGCTCAAAAAGTAGATAAACTATATGTAATTGAAGAAAATGAACCTTTTATGGAAACACAAATTAAATCATGGGGTATAGATTGTATTGGTAAAGATTTGTTCCCTATTTGTGGGGAATTTAGTCCAGAATTAATAAGGGAAAAAGTTTTAGGTATTAAATCTGAAATTTCTCATACTAGTGAATTAGATGCACCTTCCAGACCTCCTGTACTATGTGCTGGATGTCCTCATAGAGGTTTGTATCAAGAACTTAAAAAATATAAAAATAAAGCCTTTTTCTCTGGAGATATAGGTTGCTATACTTTAGGATATTTACCACCTCTTGAAGCTATGGACTTTTCCGTATGTATGGGTGGTTCGGTAACTGCAGCTCAAGGTTTTCAAAGAGGAAATGAAATGGCCAAGGACACGAAATATAAAGCTTTTGCATTAATTGGCGACTCAACATTTTTTCACTCTGGAATAACTGGTTTAGTTAATATGACTTACAACAATACTCCCGTTACAACTATAATTCTAGATAACAGCATCACTGCTATGACCGGTCACCAAGAAAATCCAAATACCGGTGTTACCGCCAGAGGAGAAATTACAAACAAAATAGATATAGAAAAACTTTGTATTGCCTGTGGTGTTAGTGAAGAAAATATAGTAACTATTGACCCTTACGATTTATTAGCAACTAAGAATGCTATTAAGATGGGATACGACAGTAAAGAACCTTTCGTAATTATAGCAAAAAGAGAATGTGCACTTCTAAAACCTATAATTAAAGAAAGATCCAAGCTGAAATGTAAAGTCGATCCTGAAAAATGTACATTCTGTAAATCTTGTTTAAGGACCGGATGTCCTGCACTTCAAATAAAAGATGACAAAGTATTTATTGATGAAAGCCAGTGCAATGGATGTACAGTTTGTCTTCAAGTTTGCCCATTTGACGCAATAGAAAAGGTAGGTGAATAAAATGACTAAAAACATTTTATTAGTAGGAGTTGGAGGACAAGGAACTATACTTACCTCTAAAATCCTATCTCAAGGACTATTAGAAGCAGGTTTTGATGTTAAAATGGCTGAAATACACGGTATGTCTCAAAGAGGCGGAAGTGTAACTACTCAGATAAGATATGGTGATGCAGTTTATTCTCCTTTGGTAGAAAAAGGTGCTGCGGATATCATAGTATCTTTTGAAAGATCCGAGGCATTAAGATGGTTAGAGTATCTTAAAGAAGATGGTATTTTAATATTGAACGAACATCAAATACAACCTTTCACAGTTACATTGGATTTGTCAAAATATCCTGAAAACCTTGTGGAAGAATATAAAGATAATGTTAAAAACTTCAAATCTTACAACGCCTTTGAAATGGCTAAAGAACTAGGAAATTCAAGAGTCATGAATATTATTCTTTTAGGCTCTTTAGTTAAGTATTTAGGTCTAGAAAATATAAACTGGGAAAATGTAATAAAAGAAACTGTACCGGAAAAATTTGTCAACTTAAACATTCAAGCTTTTGAAAAAGGGTATAGTATATAAACAATCTATAAAAAAAGTCTATCCTTCTAATAGGATAGACTTTTTTAATTTAAATCTAAATCGATATAAAACTTATATAAATCACTATTAATAATATTCTTTGAATATTCTATAATTTTCTCCTCTTCTGAAAAAGTGATTTTTTCCCAGAGTAATACTGGACTATTCATTTGGATTTTCATTAATTCTTCTTCTCTTTTCCCCGATATAATAGGGTCTATATATATTTTAGCTCTTTTCTGCTTTAAAAAACAATATTCTTCTACCATATCATGGATAAGATTTATTTCACTTTTTTCGATATCTAAAGATAAATAGTATTTTACAGGAAGATAAACATATTCTAATGCATTTACTTTTCCATTTATTATTTTTGTCCTTACAATTTCAAAAACTTCTTCACCATTTGATATATCCATTTTTTCACAAAGTTCTTCATTAGCTTTTATTTTACTTTTACTCAAAGTTTTATGTTGTCCTTTTGTAAGAGAACTATCGTTTTCAAACCCATAAAATCTATGCTTTCTTATATCTTCAAAGTTTTTTTCTGTAACAAAGGTCCCTTTGCCCTGGATCCTATATACTAATCCTTCGTTTACTAAATCTCTTATGGCAGTAGTAGCAGTAATTCTGCTTACATTAAATATATCACCTAAATCTTTTTCTGAAGGAATCTTTCCTCCTGCTTTTATTTTTCCCTGCTTTATATTTTCCTTTATATAGTTTTTTATTTTAACGTATTGAGGTATATTATTCATGATTCCCTCCTTATGTGATGATAATATTATAAACAACTTTTTTTAATAAGTCAAAATATGATATATCATTTTATGATATTTGCTTCTTTACTGTATAATTTATAAATGTTAAAATAATATATATATTGCCTAGGGGAGGAAATAATGAGTAGAATAACACTTAATGAACTACATAAAGAAATATTAAACGCTTTAACGAATGATGATTTTTTGAAAAAAGTAAATTTAACTCAAGAAAAAATACATTCTTTGGTTTTAAATAAACATTTTGTTACCAAACTATCAACTTTAGTCAGTAGAGATAAAATAAGCTGCCAAAACATTCTCAACCTGTGTATCGATATTATGAATAATATTTCTGATAAGAAACACGATGATTGGCTTAATTATACATATAATTACGTTCTTAATTTATCTTTCCCAAATGCAGTAAGTTTGAAATTAGATCCTAAATACGAAAAAGGTGCATTAATTTATTTAAAAATACTTAGAGTAGTTTTTACTAATGTAAAAGAAAATAGAGATTTTAATAAATTTTTAGATTTTCAATTCTTAAATGAAGAAGAAATATCTAATCTTAAAAATCCGCATGAATATATAAGATTTTTAGAGTTATTCGATAAACTTTATGTCTATGAACTAATGAGATTAAACAAGGAAATAACAGGCTATAATTCTCTAGATCATATTGCCGGTGTTCATCACGTAGCTATGCATGTAGGTAAACAACTTGATAAAGCGGGTATCCCTATTTATTTAGGAAGAGTTTCAGGTGCATCAGCCGGCCACGATATAGGTAAATACGGTTGCAAGGGTGCGGAACTTACTAGAGTTCCATATTTACATTACTACTACACAGAACAATGGTTTAGAAGGTTTAACATACCTCAAATAGGTCATATCGCTGTAAATCATTCTACCTGGGATTTAGAACTTGAAAACCTTCCTCTGGAGTCCTTAGTACTTATTTATGCGGATTTTAGAGTGAAAAATAATCCTAGCAAGAAAAAACATAAAATGGAAATATTTGGTCTAGAAGAATCATTCCAAGTTATTTTAAAAAAATTAGATAATGTAGATGAAGCTAAGGAAAGAAGATATAGAAGAGTTTATGAAAAATTAAAAGATTTTGAAAACTTTATGATTAGTAAGGGTGTTAATGTTTCTTTAGATGGAGAGTATGAAAAAGTAGAAGAAAAAGATTCTTCACTAATGTCTGATTATGAAGTGGTAAACAACTTTATAAATATGGCTATCAGTCATAATATAGACTTGATGTATAAGTTAAGTAGCGACGAATCCTTGAGCTTAATACTTGAGGCAGCGAGAACAGAAAAAGACTGGAAAAATATCAGAGCTTATTTAAATATATTTACAGAATACAATACATATCTTATACCTAAACAAAAAATGCTTACTCTTAATTTTATGTACGAACTGCTTGTTCACAAAGAAGGCGATATAAGAAAACACGCAGCAGAACTTATAGGCTCTACAATAGCAGGTTTCGATGACGAATACCGGAAAGAAGTTCCTGAAAATCAAGAACTTGAAAAACCTGAAACTGATAGTTTTGAACTTTGGGATAGATATTTAGATATTATTATAAATCCAGACCATAAAATCATTGAAAAGCATAGACAATGGATAGGATACTGCTTAAAAAATATGGTAGGTGAATTTTTCAAATATTGTGACAAAGATAACATCGACAGATATTTGGAAATATATATAAAAAATATTAAGTCAAGTTTTAAAATAGAGGAAAACATTTTTTTTCTATTAGATTCATTATGGAGACTACCATACAAAAATGTAACTGATGAACAACTTAAAATGATAATTGATTTTATTGTAGATATAATGAGAGAGAACAGCAATGGACATAATGACGATTACAATAATTTAGTAGTTGGCTTAGACACTGCTTTACGTATTGCTGAATTAGTAGACTACGAAAACCAATCTTTATACCCTCTCAAGGATTTTATTAGGGAATCAAAACACCACGACAATTTATCAGTATGTCACTTAAAATACAAAATTGCTTGCTATCTACATCTTGAGGATAATGTGATAAGTTATTATAAAACCATGCTTATAAAAACATCTGAAAATCTATCAGAAATTTTCCTAATGAATTTAAAAGCAGCTGTTCACTGGATTATTAAGGCAACTAATATAGAATTTATCAAAGAGTTTATGGAAAATATATCTCCTATGTCCAGACTGCACACCGCAACTCATTTATGCAATCTTGTAAAAGTAAGTGCCGTAGAATTTGTTAGGAATAGCGCAGGTTCAGCTCTTTTACAATTAGCGCCTCTACTATCTTACGATCAAAGAAATGATGTTTCCGTAGAGCTTTTAAGAGGTTTAGAAATAGAAGGTTATGAATTTTCTAAATATATACCTCAATATCTAGGAGAATTTATGCTTTACTTACCTCCTACAGAGTTAGATGAATTTTTAGATGATTTTAACGATTATGTTAAAACCAAAAGTGGAAGAACTATACCGCTAATTCTAAATACTATAAGTGTTATTATTGAAAATTATGCCAACTATAAAGATAGATTTGAAGAAGACGAAGCTACTTATAAGGATAGGTTGCATAAAATGCTTGGAGTTTTGATGTGCGGATTATCAAACTACAACTCTTCTGTAAAACAGGAAGCTTTTTTATACATAGGAAAAAATATATTTGCTTCAAAGGTTCTATCTTTAGAAGAAAAGAAAAATATTTTTCAGCTCGTAGGAAAAAAACTTCTTACACTTCTAGCTGAAAAGGTCTCCGACGATTTATTTTTCTTCAATAATTCTGCATCACTAAATCATATATATAGATTTATAAGTGATTATAACTTTTTTGTAGATAAGCTAGATTATAAGGAATCGAAAAAGGTGGCTTTTTTCCCAGGTACTTTTGATCCTTTCTCATTAAGTCACAAACAAATTGTGAGAGAAATTACAAAGTTAGGATTTGATGTTTATCTTACTATAGATGCCTTTTCATGGTCTAAATTAACTCAACCTAGAATGTTTAGAAGAAATATTGTCAATTTATCTGTAGCAGATGAGCTTAATGTCTATCTTTTTCCAGATAATATTCCTGTTAATATAGCAAACAGCAGTGATTTAGATTACTTGAAAAAAATATTTGAAAATAAAGAATTATACATAGTAGTAGGCAGCGATGTAATAATCAATGCCAGTGCATACAAAGGAAGACCTAAAAAATCTTCTATACACTCTTTAAATCACGTATTATTTAAAAGAGCTAATTCTGAAACAAAAAAAGAAGATATTCTAAAAGCTAAGGAAGCTGAGAAAAGAATAAGAGGAAAAGTAATTAATCTTAAGCTACCTCTTCAATTAGAAGATATAAGTTCAACTCAAATTAGGGAACATATAGATGAGAATAGGGATATTTCAAATCTAATAGATCCTTTAGCTCAACAATATATATATGATTACGGACTTTACCTTAGAGAACCTCAGTACAAATCTCTAATCGAAGCTAAATCTTTGAAAATTGAGGTTATAGAAAACTTAAATGAAAATATAATTAAAGAAATTGGACACCATATATTTATTCATACTGATTTATACAAAAATACTGGAGAAAAACTAAATAGTAAAAACATGAAACTTTTGATTATCAGAGACCATGCTAACAAAGATCAAATAATTGCTTTTTCAGCATTTCACTACATAGAACTGACTCAACTTTACTCAGAATTTGAAAACACTAAAGTTACCAGCTATTTAAGAGAAGATGCTGCAGGAAAAATTATGGTAATCGATGGATTTTACTTTAATAAAAAGGTTAGTTATTCTAATCTAGAACAAATAATAATAACAGAGACTCTCTCTCATGGCTTATCAGATAATTTAACATATGCAGTTTATCATAATATATTAACTAATATTAAGTCTGAAAAAATATTTGAACTCCTTGGATTACAAGGATTCACTCAAGTGCCTTCTGGAGATGAAAATGTAAATGTTTACTCTGTAGATATGAGCAAAACCATATCTTTGATGCTCAATATGGTTAGTTTTTTAAAAGAACCTTTTAAAAATAATCCAATAGTATTAGATGAAATAAAAAAAGCAAGAAAAAGACTTCAGAAAGCTTTAGTAGAGCTTTATCCTAGATCTTTAGTTTTATCCTTTGACAATGAAATGCTTCATCATAAATTAATTGGAAAAATATGCGACATAAATAACGTACCCACTATACCTACAAAGCCAAGATATCTAGGTGATTACATGTGTGTGCCTTTTGGTAATATTATGCAGGGAAAAGTTGCCCCAAATACCGTAACTAAATCTCTTCATACTGAAAAGATGTTTTATCCTGATTTAAGAGGATTTAAGGTTGGAGAATATCCTAATTACTCTACCCTTGAAAATCAAATTAAAACTATAAAATCATTCGATAGAACAGTAGTTTTAGTTGATGATCTACTACATAAAGGTTATAGAATTAAAGCCATCTCTCCTTTATTTAAAAAGGAAGGTATATCAGTTGATAAAATAGTTGTAGGATTGCTATCTGGACGAGGCAAAGAACTTATGGAGATTAACAATAGTGAAGTTGATTCTGCTTATTTTATACCTAATCTAAGAAACTGGTTTAACGAAAATCTTATGTATCCTTTTTTAGGTGGAGACCATATAATGCGAAGTGATGGGAAAAATTTAAACTTAATACGTTCAATTAATCTTATACTACCATATGTAGCCCCTCATTTTATAAAGGATACCCATAGAGACAATATATTCAATCTTTCTATGGTTTGCCTAGAAAATGCAAAAAACATACTGGAAACATTAGAAAAAGAATACCAAGAACTGTACGAAAAAAATCTCACCCTAAGCAGATTAGGAGAAGTAATAATATCCCCAAGATATCCTGATAAGGGAAAACAATTAGATTACAAATTTAATCTTAAGCCTTCTACATTTATTACCAACGACATAGAACATCTGCTAAGGTTAGAGAGAATCATCAAGGAGGAGTAGTATGTACTACTACAAATATAAAGAAAACCATCTTATATCAAAGGATAAATATTCAGATTTAGAAGAAATATCTTATCAAAAATGTTTTTCTAATGATAATATTATTTATTATTTAGGTAAATTAGACCCAAAAAAATCAAAGGACACTTTTTCAATTTCTTGTCCTACACTTATGAATCTGGAAGAAGAAAGCTTAGATATCTTGAAAACAAAACAATTTACAGAAGCAATAAATTCAAAGATTATAAAAAAAATAAATGATAGAAAAGTCAAATTTATAAATACAAACAAAAATAATTGGAAAGAGAATATTGATTTTAAGCTACCTAAAAAATGGAAAATTAACGTGCTAGCCTTAGGAGACGTAGGAAGTACTCTTGCTCTAGGCTTAAAACTTTTAGGCAAGGATCATATTGAAAAAATTGGAATATACGATCTTTCTAAAAACAACAGTCTTAGATGGGAAAGAGAACTAAATCAAGTAGTATTTCCCTTTGAAGAGGGAAAGTTGCCTGAGGTTAAAGTAGTTGAATATGATAAGCTTTTTAATTGTGACATGTTTGTTTTCTGTGCAACAAAAGCTGTTCCTTCCTTAGCTACTAAAACTAAGGATGTAAGAATGGTACAATTTGAAGAGAATTCGAAAATTATAGAAGAATATGCAAAACTAGCAAGAAGTAAAAACTTCAAAGGGTTTTTTGCTGTAGTTTCAGATCCAGTAGATCTCTTATGTAAAAAAGCTTTTGTCTCAAGCAACACAAATAAAGATGGCCTATTGGATTTGAAGGGTATATCCCCCGAAAAAATAAAAGGCTACGGTTTAGGTGTCATGAATGCAAGGGCTATCTATTACGCAGGGAAAAATCAAAAAACTCAGAGTTATTATAAAGAAGGTCGAGCCTTTGGACCTCATGGAAAAGGATTAATTATTGCTAATTCCATAAATAATTACGACCCTGACCTTTCAGAATACTTAACAGAAAAAACTATAAAAGCAAATTTAGAAATTAGAGAACTTGGATATAAACCTTATATTGCTCCTGCTCTATCTTCCGGTGCAATATCTATTTTAAATACTATATCACAAAAATGGCACTATTCCGCTAATTTTATAGGTGGAGTATATATGGGAAGTAACAACCGCAATTTAGATAGCGGTCTTGAAATCGAAAAACTAAAACTCCCAGATGAACTTTTTAAGAAAATAGAAGAAACATACAAAATGTTAAAGGAAATCATCTAATGAAAAACATACTTGTTTGTCCTGAAAAACCGGGATCTATGTTAAAAAAAATGATAAAATCAGCAAATGCTGAAGGTTTTTTTAAAGAATACTACAGTAACTATGAAAAGATTAATTACAGAAACAAAAGAATTTTATTTGCAGTAGAACTTGAAGATTCAGGTTTAAATATTGAATTATATAAACTTATATGCAAGTTGAAAAAAGATAAAAATAAGCCTTTGGAAAATTCTGTTGCTGGTATATTAATCCACAGTAACAGTGAGTTGTACACTCGAAGTCAAGCAAGAGATCTTATATTTTCCTGCAATATGATGGGATGCTCTTTTCCAGGCAATCCTATAACAGAAGCTACAGGTAAATTAAAAAATTTTATTAACTATGAAAAGTTTTTTAATATGACTTTGGAAAAAGCGTGTATGAAAAATTGTAAAGAGCTATCTGAAAGAGTAATTAATCACGATAAAAGCAAACTTAAAAATCCTAAAATATTAGTGCTACATTCAAGTAATTCAGAAATATCAAACACTTATATGCTTTGGAATTTAGTAAAAAAGAATTTAAGAAATACAAATATAAAAGAAATTCATATAGGTAAAGAACAAATAATCGACTGTAAGGGATGTTCTTTTAAAACTTGTACTCACTATGGTCTGCAAAACAACTGCTATTATGGCGGGATTATGGTGGAAGAAATTTATCCCTCTATATTAGAAAGTGATTATCTGATTTTACTATGTCCCAACTACAATGATTCTATTACTGCCAATGTTAGTGCTGCAATAAATAGATTAACTGCTTTATACAGAAAAACTCCTTTCTACGACAAATCTCTGTTTGCAGTTATAGTTTCAGGACATTCTGGTAGTGATATCTTAGCTAAACAGTTAATAAGCGGATTAAATATAAATAAAACCTTTAAACTTCCAAAAGAATTTGCTTTAATGGAAACAGCAAATTATCCAAAGGATATATTAAAGGTTGAAAACATTGAATATAAAGCAAAAAAATTCGCCCAAAATATATTGAATTAATTTATTTATCAATCCCTTTTCTAGATAGAACTCCTTTTTCGCTGTAGTAGTGTTTAACTTCTTTCATTTCAGTAACTAAGTCAGCATATTCTACTACAGCTTTTTCTGCATATCTGCCAGTTATTACTACTTCTATATTTTTTTGTCTTTTTTTTACAGTATTTATTAAATCCAATGTAGAAAATAATTTAAAATAAATAGCA
Organism: uncultured Clostridia bacterium; assembly: GCA_964393495.1. Lineage (GTDB taxonomy): Bacteria > Bacillota > Clostridia > Tissierellales > Dethiosulfatibacteraceae > UBA8670. The sequence continues at coordinate 46,123 of CAYMUD010000002.1, forward strand.
ATAGTTGCCTCATCTAATATCACTACATCAAAATCCCCTTTGGAAAGAATTTTTTCTATTTTTTTTAAACCTTCTACAGCTGCACTAATATCTTCTTCTTTTGGGTCTTCAAAAACGAAACATCCCCTTCCAAGTTGTTCTATGCAAAGATTTTCAAAGTATTCTGTTAGTCTAGTTTCACTGTATTTCATATCTTTTACAAATTGACCTATATACACTTTCTTGCCTGCACATAGGGCTCTTACAGCAAGACCAAAAGCCGCTGTGGTTTTGCCTTTTCCGTTTCCCGTATAAACATGAACATAACCTTTTTCTTCCATATATCTGCCTTTCTATATTATAAAATTAGCTATTATCAAAAATAGAATTTGAGAAAATTCATTGATAAAGCCCAGTGTATCTCCAGTAGTCCCATCGATTTTTTTTGATATACTTTTAGTTGCTATTCCTACTGCTGCAAAAGTTAACACCATAGGTATCAAAAGCATATAGTTCAACAAAATACATAACACAAAAGAAAATCCAAAAGCGGAATTTCTTACACTTTTATCTGATAAAGTCACAAATTTATAACCTAAACCATCTTCTCCTCTAGCATAACTGCTCATATATGCTGACAACATTGTAGAAGATTTTCCTACTACAGGCACTAATAAAACACTAGCTACACTTCCTTCTCCTAAAAGAATTACATAAGCTATAACAACAAATATAAGACCTAAAGCACCGAAAGTCCCTAGTCTGCTGTCCTTCATTATTTCAAGCTGTCGTTCTTTTTCTCGACCACTAAATAAACCATCTAGAGTATCTCCTAAACCGTCTAGATGAATACCTCCTGATATCCACAGATAAAAAAGAGTCAAAATCAATCCTAATAGATAAGTTGAAGATATAAAGGAAAAAAGCTTTAATACCCCAAGACCAAGGCCTATTATTATTCCTATTACAGGTAAAAATAATATTCCTAATTTATAATCGCTATCCTTAAATTCTAACTGTATTTTTACAGGAATTCTTGTAAAAAAAGTGATCATTAACAATATGCCTTTTAAGCTGTTAAATAAAATATTTTTCATAGATTCCTCCTATTCATATATACCTATTATTTCAACAGGTTTATTTAGTGATTTTTTAATTTCTTTTAAATCAACTATATTTTTATCTACAGTAGCTATACAACAAGTTGAGGGTCCTGAAGATTTATATATGTTCACCTCTTTTTCATAGTATTTCAAATTAAGATTTCTAAAATTTCCTATATTTTCCGCTTCATAGTTTATTCCTTTTGATCCTATGGGAACTATATCAATAATTCCTTTAATATTCCTAAGAGCTTTAACAGTAGATGCATTAATATTCTCATCTTCATTTTGAAGCACTTCTTCTCCTACATTAGGTTTTCCCACTAGAATAAGTTCATTTTGTGATTTAGTATTATAAAATCTAAAATTCTCTATTACTTTATATCCTATTGCTACCATCCCAAGGGCTGTTTGGTAAGTTTTAAAGTTTTCTTCTGTGCTTCCTGTTAAATCTATCTCTTCTTCTGGATAATATTCAGCAAGATATCTATTAATTCCCTGGATTATTCTCTTTGCTGTATCATTCATCTCAGCACATACGTTGTTTACTATTATGCTGGGATGCACACCCAGCGCTTCTAATTCACAAGTTATAACATTTACGGTATAATACCCTGTTATTTCTGGAGGTATTTTAAATTCATCCATTTCTTTTAATCCAATACCACCACTGGAATCACAGGCTACAAAAATTTTTAAATTATTTTCCAAATCTATTACTGATACATCTCTGTAGTTCTTTTCCTTCATATTTACCTCGCATCAAATTTTTCTTCAAGTCTTTTTATATCTATTCCTATACCAGATACAGTTAAATAAACTTTATCAGCTATATTAGAAATAAATTGATTAGCTCTTCCTGCCGTATCCCTATACATTCTTGTAAATCTGTTGATTGGGACTATGCCCATTCCTATTTCATTGGATACAAATACTATTTTTTTATCTTGCTTATGTACTAAATTGATTAGGTCATTTATATCTCCCAATATTTTTCTTTCGATTTCTTCATATTTTTTTATTTCAGTGGTATCCTCTAGTTGTTCTTCTACATATATATTTGATATCATTACAGTAATACAATCCAATAATACTATATCTGCACTTTTGAATTTTTTAGACGATTCTAGTTCTTTGAAGTTTTTATATTTTTCTATCAATAGCCAGTTATCCGGTCTATCTTTTTTGTGTTTTTTAATTCTGTCTTCCATTTCTTCGTCAAAAGGTATTGAAGTTGCCATGTAGAGTATTTTATCTCCTTTAGACTTACATAATCTTTCAGCAAAACTACTCTTACCGCTTCTTGCACCACCTGTAACTAAAATTACTTCACTCATTTTTCCTCCGTCAATTTATAAGTATTTTTTCTGCTACCTTTATTCCATCCATAGCTGATGACATAATTCCACCAGCATATCCCGCTCCTTCTCCACAAGGATAGACTCCTTTGATACTGCTTTGAAGACTATCATCTCTATCTATTCTTAAAGGAGAAGAACTTCTAGTTTCTACTCCTGTCAGTACAGCATCATAACTGTTAAATATATTTATTTTACCGCCAAAGTAATTTACGCTTTCTATAATATTATTAATTACATAATCCGGCAGACATTCTTTTAAATTAGCAAATTTATATCCCGGTTGGTATGAAGGTTTTACTTTTCCTAATTCTTTACTAACTATCCCCTTTTCTAAATCTCCAAAAAGCTGAACAGGAGCTTTGTAGTCTCCTCCCCCTAGTTCAAAGGCCTTTTTCTCCCATTTTTCTTGAAACTTGACTCCATCAAGAGGACTATCAATATAATAATCTTCCGGAGTTATATTTACTAAAATAGCACTGTTAGAGTTTTCTGCATCTCTTTTAAAGTTACTCATTCCGTTTGTAACAAGTTTTTCCTCTTCTGATGATGCTCCTATTACGTATCCTCCCGGACACATACAGAAGGTGTAAGTGCTTCTGTCTTTACCGTGATGAACAAGTTTATATTCAGCTGAAGGTAATACATTATGCATTTTACCGTACTGATTAATGTCTATATCTTTTTTAAGATGCTCTATTCTTAAACCTATTGAAAATGCCTTAGGACTCATATTTAAATATTTATCCAGCATATAAAAGGTTTCTCTACTGCTGTGTCCTATAGCAAGAACTATATCTTTTGTTTCTATTTCTCTTTTATCTGTTATAACTTTTTTTATACTATCATTCTCTAATACAATATCTTTAAAGGTTTCTTGGAAGTAGAATTTTCCTCCTAGTTTTTCTATTTTTTTTCTTATATTTATTACAATTTTTCTTAAGTTATCTGTACCTAAATGTGGGTTCTTTATATAGTTTATTTCTTCAGGTGCTCCGGCATTTACAAATTCTTGAAGTACTTTTAAGCTTCTGTTTTCTCTATCTCTAACTAAAGTAGTTAATTTTCCATCAGAAAATGTTCCTGCTCCACCTTCTCCAAACTGTACATTAGACTTTAAATTCAATTCCCCATTTTTCCAAAACTCATCTATATCTTTGACTCTTTCTTCTACCTTTTTACCCTGTTCGATTATTATTGGTCTTAAATTGTTTTCAGCTAGTATTAAAGCACAAAATAACCCTGAGGGTCCCGCTCCTATTATAACTGGCGATTTATCCTTTACACTTATATTTTCACTGTTTATTATGTATTGTTTTTCAGAAATTTTGGATACTTTGCCTTTTTTTGATTTTTTAAGAACACTATCTTCATCCTCTACTTCTACAGCAACAGAGTATTGATATGTAATTCTATTTTTTCTTCTTGCATCTATGGATTTTTTATTAATCTTCCAAGATATTAAATCACTATCTTTAATTTTTAATTTTTTTAATATTTCCTTTTCAATTATCTTTTCTTTATTTTTTGAAGATATATCTATTCTTATATTACTTATTCTTATCATAAATCAAGACCTTTGAAGTTATGAAGAAAGCTAAGTAATTTTCTTTCAATTTTTTCTGCTCCATTTTTAATGTCAGATTCTATATTTACCACGATTTTTGGGTCGTGTAGGGATAACCTTAATAAAAACCATCCTTTTTCATTGGGATTTTCACAATTAATTCTAATACCTTCATAATTTGGCTCTACCTTTTCCCAATCTTCTTTTTTATCAAGATAGTTTTCTAAATCTTTTATAAGCTCTTGACCGTAGCTTTTAAAATCTTCTTCAAGTATTTTAAATCTTAATTCTTTTTCTTCAAGAGGGTCTTTATATTCGGCAATTAAATCCTGTATTTCTTTCCCTTCTTTTTTAAGTTTTGCAAATTCTATCAATATTTTAATAATTAAATAGGCACCATCATCTAAGAAGTAGTTTTCTTTGAAAGCACAATGACCGCTTGTCTCAATTGCCAACCAAGATTCTTTACCTTCTATATTTAATTGTTTTGATTCCTCTATTACATTTTTATATCCTCTTTTAAACCTATGGTGTATTCCTCCACTTTTTACAATAAAATCTTTTAATCCTTTGGAGGTTATAGAATCCGTCACTATATAAGTATTTGGATGCTCTTTCAATATTATTTTTGAAATTAAAGCAATCAGTCTATTTCTATTGATTATATTTCCTTCACTATCAACTATAGCTGCTCTGTCAACATCTGTATCAAATATTATTCCTAAATCTGCATTTTTTTTAAGTACTGTTTTTTGTAAGTCTTTTACAGCTGAAGTATTTTCTGGATTTGGTTCGTGATTTGGAAAAAATCCGTCAGGTTCAAGATACAAACTGCCACTGATATCTGCTCCTAAAGGTTCAAGTACATTTATGGGAAAAAATCCCCCTGCACCATTTCCTGCATCTACAATTATTTTAGCTCCAGACAAAGGTTTTCTTTCTTTTGTAGCTTCTCTTATTATATCTATTAGCATATCAGAATATCTTTTAATATAATTTACTCTCATTATATTAACCGGATAAAAGTCTATATTATGTTTAAAATTATTATCCGTTATTTCTAGTACCTTTCTAATATCCTTTTTGCTTAGACTTCCTTCTTTTGTGAAAAATTTCATTCCGTTTCTTTCATAAGGTAGGTGGCTAGCGGTAACCATAATCCCACCATCGGCTTTCATTTTTTCATCTTGTGTCGTCATAAACATGGAAGGAGTTGATGCTATGCCACAGTCAAATACTTCGTGACCTAAGGCCTTCATATGAAGTGCTGAATATTCTAAAATAGGTTTGCCTGTAATTCTACTATCTCTACCTATTGCTACTCTTAGTTTATCTTTGTTAGTTTTTTCCATTAAGAATTCAGCAAAGCCAGCAACTATATTAGCTGCTATTTCTGGAGTTAAATTTACATTTTTCTTGCTTTTATTATCTTTTAAAGCAACTCCTCTAATGTCTGATCCATTTTGAAGATCATATATATACATTTTAATCCTCTCCTTTGTTATTTAATATATATTTTAATTCGTTGAAAAATAAGGATTCTTTACCACTTGATAAAACATGTAAATTGTTTCTAGCTCTAGTCATTCCTACGTAAAAAATTCTTCTTTCCTCTTCTAAGGTTTTTTCGAAATCTAACTCTTCTCTATTTTCTGAAGGAAATTCACCATGGTTGTTATCTATTATAAATACGCTGTCATACTCCAATCCTTTAGCACTATGTATAGAAGATAAGATTACATTAGCATCTCTGTTATTAGATAAGTCCAGTCTATTTTTTAGTTCAGCTAATTTACCTTCAAATTCTTGAATACTCTTTATGCCTATTCCAAGTTCTTTCAATATATCTAAAATAACTTTAGCATTTGAATACCTTATTATTCCATTATCTTCCAACCTATACAGATAATCCAGATAATCCATTTCTGTTAATAGAAATTCTATACCTTCCTTTATTTCAAGTTTAGAAAGTTCCAACATATTTTCCTTAAATCTTCCTATATTATCTTCCAATCTCTTGTTAGTATCAAAATACATATCAAGTCTTTGGTTTACGCTTCCCTCTCCATTTGCAATAAACTGAACCATATTTTTATTGAAGTAAGAATTACATTTATAATAAATCCTCTTAAAAGATTCTTTATCATTTCCATCTCTACTTAATCTGAAAAAAGCTATTATGTCCTTAAGAATATTGTTATTAAAGAAATTGTTCACAGAATCTTTTATATAAAAATCTATATTTTCTTTTAGAAGTAAATTCGCTGGAAGTATAGCCGATATGTTGTATCTGTAGAGAATACCTGTACTTTCTTCCCCCAAAAGTTTATCCTTAATGTATTCAATAGATTCTTTTTTATTGTCTATTTTTAATATATTTATAGTGTTTTTATCTTTTTTATTAGAAATTATTTTTTTGTCGTATCTTACTTTATTTCTTTTAATAAATTTCGAAGATGCTTTTACTATATTCTTGTCTGAACGGTAGTTTTTACTTAAATAATATATTTTACCCTGAGGAAAATCATCTTGAAAATTTAGTAAAAATTCAGGATAACTACCTCTAAAAGAATATATGGATTGATCGTCGTCACCAACCATAAAAATATTGTCTCTTGATATCATCTTTATAATATAGTGCTGTATCTTAGAGGTATCTTGAACCTCATCTACCTGTATATAAGTGTATTTGTTTTTAAGTCTATCTCTTTGCACCTTACTATTTCTAAGTATTTTATAAGCATATATTAGTATATCATCAAAATCTATTAAATTATTTTTTCTTTTATATTTTTCATATTTTTCAAATATTTCATCAAATTTTCTTATATTTATATTGTAAGTTTTATATTCTTTCGGATCATAGAGCATATTTTTAAAGTAAGAAATTTTATTTGATATGTTTTCAATTTCTTCCTTGTTTGTATTTTGATATCTTTCTTTATTATATACATCTTTAACTATTTCATTTATTATTCTAAACTTATCTTTAAGTAGTTCTACTCTCATACCTTTTCTACGAAAATACTTAATTACCAACCTATATGCAAAAGAATGTATCGTAGAAAATTTTGCGTTTTCTAGGTGCTTAAGTCCAAAAGTATTTATAAATCTTTTTTCCATTTCCAGTGCTGCCATCTTCGAAAAGGTTATGGTAAGTATTTTAGCATTATCATCTTCAAAAATTAATTTTCCTACTCTTGAAATTATTACTGTAGTCTTTCCTGAACCTGCTGTTGCTAAAACTAAACCACTCCCTTCTTTATGATTTATCGCTTTTAATTGCTCCTTGTTTATGTTGAAATCTGTATTGTTTTTAAGATATGTTTCAAATTTCATAAAATCTCCCGTCAAGTTACTTTATTTCTTTGTTTACAGTTAAATTTTAGCATATATCTCTCTTATATTCCAATTAAAAGATTAATAATTGTGTTATTTATTTAACATTATTTTCCTTTGAAAATGAATATATTTCCATTTTTTTTACTCTTAGATATTGAATTTAATGCTAAAGTGTGTTATATTTTGATTGTAATGTTAATTCTTTAACAATTATCTAAGCTAGAGGGATTTCCTGAGAGCAAGGAGTACATAATTTTATCAATCGCTAAAGTTCTATACTTTAGTATGATATTATTTGGAATTCTACTGCTCTCAAAGAGCAGTTTTTTTAATGAGGTGATAAAATGAAAAGAATCGGAATCGTAGGTATAGTTATTGAAGATTTAGACAGTATAAGTAATGTCAACAATATAATATCAAGCTATAGTGATATAATTGTAGGTAGGTTAGGTATTCCCTACAAAGAAAAGGGTGTCTCAGTTATATCTCTTGTAGTAGATGGAACTAACGAGGATATAGGAAGTCTTACAGGGAAATTAGGAAGTATAAAAGGTATAAATGTTAAAAGTGCATTAACTAAAACGCTAAAAAACAGGAGGAATCAAAATGAGAAATAGAAAATTATCTTTATTACTAGTTTTATTTATTATGATTTTTACATTATTATCTGCTTGTTCATCGGATGTACCAGAACCGGTAGAACCATCAGAGCCATCTGACACTGAAGAATCACCAGAGGCTGAAGAGTCAGAAAAACCAGTTGAAAATGTCGACGTTACTATTGCAGGACTTAAGGGTCCTACTTCAATAGGTATGATTAGATTGATTGAAGAAGAAGCTTTAAATGATGAAAATTACAATGTAGAGTACTTAGTTGAAGGTGCTCCAAATAATTTAACAGGGAAAATTATAAATGGAGAAATTGATATAGCTGCTGTCCCTACTAATTTAGCTTCAATTCTTTACAATAAAAGCAAAGGCGAAGTTAAGTTTTTAGCTTTAAATACCCTGGGAGTTATATACGTAGTAGGAACTGAAGAAGTATCCTCTATTGAAGATTTAGAAGGCAAAGAAATTTCTATAAGTGGTAAGGGTGCAACTCCAGAATTTGCCTTTAATTATCTTTTAGAACAAAATTCTATGATTGATAAGACTTCTACTGAATATACTTTGGATCATTCAAGTTTAGCTCAACAAGTAATCGCTGAAGACACTAAAATAGCAGTTTTACCTCAGCCTTTTGTTACTCAGGTGATGATGAATAATCCTAATGTGTCGATATTAATCGATTTAAATGAAGAATGGGAAAAAGCTAGCAATGGTGAAAGCATCTTAGCCATGGGAGGTTTGATAGTAAATTCAGAGTTTGCAGAAAATAACCCTGAATTTATAAAAGTATTCTTAAAAGAGTATGAAGCTTCTGTAAATTGGGTAAATAATAATCATGAAGAAGCTGGAAAACTAGTTGAGAAA
>CAYMUD010000003.1:0-47829 GCA_964393495.1 uncultured Clostridia bacterium
ATTTTTTTGGCCTAGACATATAATCACCTCTTTGTTATGTGCATATGCTCATTATCATAATATTCTATTTTAAGGTTTTTGTCAAATGCTATTTATTCTATCTCTTTACTTTAAAAACCTTCAAATAAAAAAAGAATGGCTACAGCAAAGTCTAAGATATAGTCACATTTTAAACTTTGCTGTAGCCATTCTCTAATATTTTTATTTAGCTTTATCTGTTGTACATTGATTACTAAATGCACAACTACTGCATCCTCCTCCGGAAGAACATGTATTTTCGCCGTTTTTTATATCTTTAAGTTTTTTATAAACAATATAAGCTGCTGGTATTAGAACTAAAGCACCTATTATGTAATTTATCATATTAATTCTCCTTAAAAGTATTAATTGATAATTAATATCAATTAATACTAGTATACTTTATTATTTTATATGTGTCAAGGCAGTAATATCTATTCTCCTGCTATATCCAAATTTTCAATCACTAAAGAAGGTGAACCTATGTAAGCACTTGATGGTAAAGCAAATCTCAAATCTTCTCCTACTTCTTCTACCTTACTTAGCATTTGAAGGAAATTACCTGAAATGGTTATTTGATTTACAGGATATTTTGTTACTCCTTTTTCAATTAAAAAACCTTGAGCTGATAATGAGAAGTCACCGGATATAGGGTTTAATCCTGCATGCAGTCCCTGTACATCTGTAATGATTAATCCTTTTTCTATTCCGCTAATTAAGTCATCTAATTTCTTATCTCCAGGTTTTATATACATGTTTGTAGGAGATATGCCTATCGACGATTTATAAGAGCTTCTACTGGCATTTCCCGTACTATCAATACCATCACTTGAAGAAGTTTTTAAATTATGCAAATAGGTTTTAAGTACTCCTTTTTCAATTATATTCTTTTCTTTTGTTGGCACACCTTCACTATCAAAAGCTGATGAGGCATATCCTTTTTCCATAAAAGGATCATCTGTCAAGGTTATTTTTTCTGAAACTATTTTTTGATGCAGCTTATCTTTTAATAAGGAAAGATTTTTCTGTACTCTTTCTGCTGAAAAAATCGAAGTAAAGGCTTGAAGAATATCTGCTGAAGCATTATTCCTTAATACAATTGGATATTTCCCGGATTTAATACTTTTAGCACCTAACATTGAAATAGCTTCTTCAACAGCTTCTTTTGCTATATCTTTGTAGTTTAACTCGCTAAATTCATTTGTTACTTTATAAGCAAATCCACTTTGTATGTCTTTTCCTTCTTTTGCTACTACTCCAACATATGCATATGCTAAATTTGATTTATCTTTAAGGTTTAATCCTTTTGTATTTGAAATAATAGTTTCGCTAAAGCCATCTCCATAAACACAATCCTGTATTGATTTAATTCTATCATCTATGTTTAAAGATTCTTTTTCTAAGTTCTTAACAAAATTAATTTTTTCCATTTCTTCTATTTTTTCTAAACTACTGTTAAAATTATTTACTTCTCTGTATTCTTTTGCTCCTTCAAATATTTCTTCTTTATCTTCTCTATCAATATTCTTTGCATTTTCTATAAGATTTTCAACTAGAAACTCTACAGATGTATCATCTACTTTTTCTGTGTAAGAATATCCCATCTCCCCACTGTGTTTTCCTCTTAAGGCTAATCCTTCGGCTTCGGCTAATTTATATCCGTCTATCTCTTTTTGAAATACTTTTATATTGAGATCTCTTCCTTGGGAGTAATAAATTTCTGCATCTTCTATTCCAACTTCTTTTGCTCTGTTAAATATTTTAGTTTTTAATTCATTAAAGTCTCTCATTTATTCTCTACCTCCTACTGTGATTTCAGCTACTCTTATAGTAGGTTGTCCTACGTTGGCAGGTACCGAGCCACTTGAAGATCCACACATTCCTTGTCCAAAGGATAAATTGTCTCCAACCATATCAATTTTCTTAAGTATATCGCTACCTTTACCTATCAAAGTTGCTCCTCTTACAGGTTTTTTTACTTCTCCATTTTCAACTAAATAACCTTCCATTACTGCAAAATTAAATTCTCCTGTTGCTGGATTTACTGAACCTCCACCCATATATTTTGCAAATAATCCTTTTTCCGTATTTGATATTATATCTTGAAAATTTGATTCTCCATTAGCTATATAAGTATTTGTCATTCTAGAAGTAGGTGAATACTTGTAAGATTGTCTTCTTGAGGAACCCGTTGCTTTCATTTTCATTCTTCTACCGTTTAGCTTGTCTATCATGTATCCTTTTAATATGCCATTTTCTATTAGGATATTCTTCTGAGTTGGATTTCCCTCATCGTCTATATTTGAAGATCCCCACTCATTTTCTAAGGTTCCGTCATCTACAGCAGTTACTATTTCTGATGCTACTTTTTGGTTGATTTTATCAGCAAATACAGAATTCCCTTTTGCGACGGAGGTAGCTTCTAATCCATGACCACAAGCTTCATGGAAGATTACCCCACCAAATCCATTGTTAATAATTACAGGCATTTTGCCTGAAGGGCTGTAATCAGCATTTACCATAGTTTTTGCTATCCTTGCTGCTTCTCTACCATACCATTCTATATCTAAATCTTCTATTAATTCAAACCCTTTATGTGCTCCCGGCGCTGATGAACCAGACTGCATTTCTCCATTCTTAGTTGCTACAGCTCCAATTGCAAGTCTTCCTCTTGTTCTTTCATCTTCAATATATAGTCCTTCAGAATTTGCAATAGCAATTTTTTGGTTATAATCTTGGTAATTAACAGTAACTTGAGATATAATCTCATCAAATTCCTTGGCACTAAGATATGCTCTTTTCATAGCCTCTATTTTTTTCTTGGTTGGTATTTCATTAGGATTTATTTTTATAATATGCTTGTTATCATATTTTGTATCATTTATTACTATATCCTTTATATCTTTACTAGCTAAAAGTGCTTTTGATGCTTTTTTAGCTGTTTCTATAAGCGTTAATTCATCACTTTTGTTAGTATAAGCATATACACTGTTAAAATTTTTGAATATCCTTATGCCTATACCATAATCTCTTCCTGACATTATATTTTCTATTTTACCTGAAATCATATTGATGCCAATACCTTTTTTATCTTCTATAAATACTTCTGCAAAATCTCCCCCTGAACTTAGGGCTGCTTCTATTACCTTTTCAATAATTTTTTTATTTAACATTCCTTCCTCCTAATCCTTTATATAGTATTTTTGGTTAAGTGCTTCTAGTTTTCTGTTTAAATTTCTTAAATCTTCTATGGAACCATTTTCTCTGTATATATAAAATTCTTCCTGTAATTTTTTTAATTTTTCTTTTTCTATATTTCCACTAAAATATAAAAACTGTATCTTTTTAAGAATTTTTGCAACTAAAGATGACCTTATCATAAATATTTCCTGTGCATCTACTATTTCATGTTTTATTTTTGACATTTCTTCGTCTAATCTATTAGCTGCTTCAGCTGCTTCTTTTAATCTTTTTCCTAAATTTTTCGGTATTTTTTTATCAAATTTATAATTTATAGAATGTTCTATTGTAGCCCAAAAGTTCATAGCCAAAGTTCTTATCTGTACCTCAGCAAGTATTTCTTTTTCTCCAAAAGCAGTATGAACAGTATATTTTATAATTATATGGTAACTTCTATAACCACTTTCTTTTTGATTTGTGATGTAATCACGTTCTTCAATGATTTCTAAGTCTTTTCCGTCTCTATTTCTAATAATCTTAACGACTTTGGGAATATCCGCTACTAGTTGACAAATTATTCTAATGCCTGCAATATCTTCTATTTCTTCTATTTCAACTTTTTTCATTCTTGCTTTTTCTATAATATTAGAAATTTCTTTTACTCTACCCGTTACAAATTCTATCGGTGAGTATTCATTGACATCTCTAAATTCTTTTCTTATACTTTTAAATTTTACTTTTAACTCTTCAACTGCTTGTTCATAGGGAATTAAATATTCATCCCAGTTTTTTATCATAAGATCCCTCTTTCTATATATTTATTGCCATACAATTGATATTTACCCATCTTTTACCATTATATTAAATATATTAGATTATTTAAAGAATTAATTTATTATGTTATAATTAATTCATCAAAGGAGTGATTAAATGTATATATTAAACTATAATTATAAAGATTTGGAAAAAATTGGTTTTTTAACTGAAAATGGAGAAAAAATAATACCAGCTGATGAAATTTTTAAAAAAATCGGAATTAAAGCTCCATTAAATATGAATGATCTTATTGAAATTTCAAAGGATAATATCATTGAAAAAATTAGTGAAAATATTAGTGAAGAGAGTTTTAATGAAATACCCATTAGTGACGTAAAAATACTCTCTCCTATTCCATATACTCGTAGGAATTTAATTTGTGTCGGCAAAAATTATTCAGACCATGTTAATGAACTTGATACCGTTAAAGAATTAAAGGGTAATATTCCTTCGAAACCTATTTATTTTACAAAAACTTCTCATCCTACAGTTGGACCTGATTCTAATGTTAATGTTCCCTGGAATGCTACTAAAGAAGTAGATTATGAAGTGGAGTTAGCAGTAGTAATAGGTAAAAAGTGTAAGAATGTTGAAAAAAAAGATATTGAAAATTATATATTTGGTTATACTATAGCTAACGATTTATCTGCTAGGGATTTACAAACAGGACATATACAGTGGTTTAAGGGCAAATCATTAGATAATTTTAGCCCTATTGGTCCATATATTTTACACAAATCCGCTTTAAAAATGCCTTTTGATTTGAAATTGGAATGCCTTGTAAATGATGAAGTAAGACAATCATCATATACATCTAAAATGATTTTTGATATTCCTTATTTAATAAGTGATTTATCTAAGGGAATGACTTTATATCCTGGTGATATAATACTTACAGGAACTCCATCAGGAGTAGGAATGGGATTCAAGCCTCCTAAAATGCTTAAAACTGGTGATATAGTAGAATGTAAAATTGAAAAATTAGGTTCTTTAAAGAATAAAATTATATAGTAGAAGGAGGATAATGATGTTTTATTATCCTCTTTTTTTAACTTCTTTAGCCTTTACTCCCACCACAGTTGTATAAGGATTCGTATCTTCTAAAACTACAGCATTAGCTCCTACTTTTGTTCCCTCACCTATGTTTATGTTGCCTAATAGTATAGCTCCAGCTCCAATCACAACATTATCTCCTATAGTAGGATGTCTTTTTCCTCTTTCTTTCCCTGTACCACCTAAAGTCACTCCGTGATACATATGAACATTTTTACCAATTACAGCTGTTTCACCAATAACAACTCCTATACCATGATCTATAAAAAGACCTTCTTTTATTTGAGCTCCAGGATGTATTTCTATTCCTGTAAGAAATCTACCAAAATTAGAAATCAACCTTGATAAAAAAAACAGTTTTTTCTTGTATAAAAAATGTGTTAATATATGGATAATTAAAGCCTTTATATGAGGATACAGTAACAATATTTCCAAAGAATTTCTTGCTGCTGGATCAACTTCTAATGCTCTTTTTATATCTAATTTTATTTTACTTATAAAATTCATTTTTTTTCTCCTTTTTTTATTAAAAATACAAAAACTCCGCCTCTTATAAGAGACGGAGATTATCCGCTATTCCACTCTAATTAATTTAAATCATACTTTAAGTACCATCATACTATATCCTTTTAACGGAGGAATCCGGCTCAGCCTACTAATTTCAACCTGCATCTCTTAAGGGCACTTCATATATAAATTCAATAAGTATTTTTTCACCAAATCAATACTCTCTCTAAATTTTCATTATATATTACTTTCCTTATTCATTGATATTAGTTGTCATTATATCTTGAGATTTTATAAAAGTCAAATATTTTTTAATTTATATAAGCTTCTTTTTCTATTACTTTCTGAAGTATCTGCACTGCATTTGTTGCTGCTCCTTTTCTAACTTGGTCACCACAACACCAGAGTGTCAAAGATTTATTATCTCCTTTACTTATGTCTTTTCTTATTCTACCAACATATACTAGATCTTGGTTTGATGTATCTAAAGGCATTGGATATATGTTTTTTTCTAAATTGTCTACTAATTTAACTCCTGGACTATCAGCAATTATTTCTTTTGCTTTATCAACGGTAAGCTCCTTGTCCGTTTCTATAGTTATTGATTCGGAATGACTTCTAAATACTGGAACTCTTACACAGGTACAATTTACCTTAAGATTTGAATTATGAAATATTTTCCTTCCTTCATTTTGCATTTTCATTTCTTCTTCTGAGTATCCTTCTTCATTAAAAGGTCCTATATGTGGAATGAGGTTATAAGCTATTTGATGCTGAAAAGCTTCACTTTTAAATTCTTTATTATTCTCTAAATTTGATATCTGCTCTTTTAATTCACTGAGACCCTTAGCACCAGCTCCAGATACAGCTTGATATGTAGATACTATCATCCTATTTATACCTGCATATTGATTTAATTTGTTTAAGGCAGTTAGTGCTATAATAGTAGAGCAGTTTGGATTTGCAATAATTCCTTTGTGCTTTACTACATCTTCTCCATTGACCTCTGGTACTATTAAAGGAACCTGAGAATCTAATCTGAAAGCACTACTATTGTCAATCACTGTTACGCCTTTGTCTACTGCTATGGGACTGAATTTCTTGCTTAAACCGCTGCTTACTGCAACCAGTAGTACATCTAAGTCATCAAAGGAGTCCTCAGTTACTTCTTCAATAATTAATTGTTCGTTGTTAAATTCAACTACATTGCCGGCACTTTTTTTGCTTGCTAATAGTTTTAAATTTTTATATTTAACATTTTTTTCCTTAATTACATTCATCATTTCTTCTCCAACTACTCCTGTAGCTCCTAAAATCCCTAATCTTATATCTGACATATTTCCCTCCTGAATTTAATTATTATTTTGCAATTATAACATAAAACTTCAATAAATCAAGGCCTATGTGTTTATTTTGTGTACGTTTGTGTTTTATGTGGATACATATACGGACATGCATAATTTTCTATAAATAAAAAATACTGCAGTTATTCAACTGCAGTATCATCAAAAGTTTCTATTTCATCTTTTATTTTAGATTTAACCTTCCATACACCTTTTTCCTTAATAGTTTGCCAGGATGTATCTATAGCTTCTATATGTTTTGGTTCTCCATCCTCATTTTTTGACTGTATTTCATATTTATAGGTCAAATTAACATTAGCTTTGTTTTCATCGTATACATCATATTCCATTACCTCGTAACTAGTCAGATTGAAACCCAGTGATGTATGGTTTTCATAAAATTCTTTAAAATTTTGAACTCTATCATCTATTGGAGTTAGTAGGTAAACCATACTTATCATATCATTTCTTTCAGCTTTTAAATATTCATAAACTGCATCTGAAGGAGTTCTTCCTACATAGTCTTTATCTCCAGTTTCCAGAGGATAATTTGTAGCTTTTTCCTCTTCTGATGGAAAAAATATCCTAGGATCGTAATTGTTGCCGGGAGCCCATATTAAATATTCCTTTACTCCTAATTCTTTTGATGCTAATATTTGATCTCTTATCTTACTTGGACTGTAGTATATATGTCCTTCTACCCATCCGGCTGTAAAACCCTGAATCCAAGGTCTAATCCTACTGTCATTGTCTACTGCTGCATTTTTTTCTATGGCTTCTTCCATGGATCCTTTTAGTACGCCGTAAGGATGAGCATCAGGAACTGTATAACCATACCATCCTTCTCCATAGTGACTAGGATAAACCATTGGACACATATAATCAACATATGGTGCCATTTCTATCCAACTTTGCCCAATATCCTCAGGCCAATCATCCCATGTTCTAGTTATTAAACCAAATACATCCGCTGCAGTAAATACTTTATATTTTTCTAATTCAGATTCAGAATATTGAAGAAAATCACCTATAGCTTCGTCCTTTTCTCTGTCATTCCTACCTGGAAAATTTGTAATAGGGTTGTATGCTGCAGCATTGTCAGGAAATCTAACATAGTCGAACTGAATTTCATCAAATCCATTTAATGCGGCTTCCCTTGCAATAGCTATGTTGTAATTCCACACGTATTTATCAAAGGGATTAACCCAAGAGGTACCACTGTAGTCCTTCCATACACCGCCGCTCTTTAGCTGTATAGAATGGTCTGGTTTTTTAACAGCAAAGTTTTCGTCCTTAAAAGTTACAATTCTTGCTATTGTATATATGTCATATTTTTTTAGGGTTTGAAGCATAGCTTCGACGTCTTTAATTCTAACTCCTCTGTTTCCCTTGACTTCTTCTACTATTCCTAAACTGCTCTCATAAGTCATAAGACCGCTGTCATCTTTTACGTCTATTACAAAAGCATTAACTTCTGTCTCTATAGCTAAGGCAACAGCTCTTTCAAATCTATTCGCTCCATCTATTACAGGCATCAACTGGTTGATCTTTTCTTGGTCACCTTGCTTTAGTGCTTTTACATAAGCTGCATAATTTTGGATATCATCATCATCCAAACCCATTCCAGCTGAACTTCCCGTTAAAAATAGTGCTTTTGCTTCAACTTTTTCCTTAGGATTATCTTTATTTTTAAATTCCTCAAAGGATAATTCCGGTAACTTAATATAGAATTCTCCCAAAGTTTCTATTCTTTCTTCTTCTAAATTTTTTATTTCTTCTAAATATTCATCATAGGCAATCTGTGCCAATTCTTCTTCTGTAGGTTCTTCTTCTTCAGTTTCTTCAGGTTCATCTTCACCATTCTCCACAGCTGGAGGAGTAGTAACTTCTTCTCCAGGATCAGGATTATCATCACCATTTGAGCATGCTACAGAAATTATAAGTAGTATAGATATTAATATCAAAATTCCTTTTTTTATCATAAAGTTAATCTCCTTTAACATTAGTCTTAAGATTATATCATACAATCATGTGTTTTTTGAATGTTTTTTAATTAAAAAATCATAACATATCTATATCTTCTAATGTCATTTCTATCTTTTTATCATCTTCATTATTTTGATATTCCACTATACCTTCTTTAGCTCTTCGACCTACTATTATCTTTTCATTTATATTTAGTAGTTCTCCTTCTTTAAATTTATGGCCTACCTTCATATTCCTATCATCTAAAAGAGGTTTTCTACCATTATTCTTTAATGTATTATATGTTTTTTCTCCTAATATAATACTATCTTCATCATCAGTTTTTAACAGTAGTATATGTATGTCCCAGGGAATCAGTTTTAATAAATTATCTTCAGTTTCTTCTAAAGAAACTGATATCATTCTGTATAAATCTATTAAATTTTCTATTTTATATATTGAATTTTCTTTTCCTGTTCGTTCTATGTATTTTATATCCGTTGATTCATCACAAATTTCAATATTATCTTTTAATTCTCCTATTTTATAGTAGTTTTGGATTTCTATATTTGAGTTGCACTCAGCACATAAATCATTTTCAGAAGCTACAATGATGTCTCCACATATACTACCCTCAAAATCTCTAATATAGTTAACGTTTTGAATATGGTAGTCTTTTTCATTAGCTCCTGCAATTCCATTTTTTATGTATTTTACTTCCTCATCTACAATAACCTGACAGTTTTTTAATCCAATTGGTCCTACAAATCCTCCTATAGTACCCATGTTTTCTAAATCTTTTTTTGAAGCTTGCCTTATTAGATTTTCATCACTTTTTATCTGTCTTGCCAGCTTTGCTATGCTTAGTTCTCTATCTCCTCTTATAAAAACTACGTAGTTCTTATCAACTACCTTTAATAACACTGCTTTTATAAGTTTCTTTATATCTACTTTTGTAAATTCCTGTAGGTCTTCTATGGTCTTTATTTCCGGCGTTTTAATTTTTTTTAGTTCTTTAAATTCTTCATCTTTTTTACTATAACTACCTATTTCCATATAGTTAATATCCCAGTACTTTTTACATACAGGGCAATATGCTGCTTTTTCTTTTCCTCTATTGTTTAACCATCCGTAGATAATCCCTTGAGATTTTTTTTGTTTTGTAATGATAGTAGGTTTAATACCAAAATCTTTTAAGAACTCTAAACTATTTTCTTTATATTTATTAATTCTCTCTTGGTATTGCTCTTTAGACAAGGCAGAAAAAGATTTATATACTTCTGTTGCCATTGGGTTTAGTAATTCTTCATTAGCTTTATTATACTTGTTAGCTTTTTTATTAATATAAAAGCATTCTACCGGAAGATCTTTGTATGAATTAATTATGTTTTTCAAATAATCTTCATATAAATATAAGTCCGGACCTGTAGTTAAATAAGATTTATCATCTATATCCTTTGATACAAAATATCCTTTTTCATTAAAATTATTCTTAAGATTAATAATAGGTATGTCTATTTCTGAAAAATTTTCTTTAGAAAGTTTTTCTTTTAATTTTGTCTTTACATTTTTAAGTATATGAATGCCAAAAGGAGTAAAAAAATATATTCCTTTCCCGTGTTTTTTTATTATTCCTAGTTTAATAAGAAGCTGCCCGCTTCTTGATTCTATAGATTTAGGCAGCTCTTTTAACATATTTAAATAGATATTTTTTAATTTCAATTATATCACCTTTTCTTTAATAAGCTTTGGCTATATATACCATATGCTTAGCTTCTTTGCCGCAAAAATGACATGTTTCGCTGGTTCTTTCCTGTTCAAAAGGTATGCATCTTATAGTCGCACTAGTTTCTTCTTTTAATTTAGCTTCACACTCTTTACTTCCACACCACATTGCTTTTCCAAAACCTTTTTTTTCTTTTACATGGGTCTTGTATTCTTCAAAAGATTTAACTTCAAAAGTATTGTCTTGTCTGAATTTTTTAGCTTTATTGAATAAATCTTTTTGTATTTTATCTAATGTTTCTACTACAGTTTCTGAAAAATTATCTAAGGAGATCTTTTCTTTATCCGAAGTATCTCTTCTTACCATGATAGCACTATTGTTATTAATATCTCTAGGTCCAATTTCTATTCTTATAGGATATCCCTTCATTTCATATTGATTAAATTTCCAACCTGGAGATTCTTTAGGGTCATCATCTAATTCTACTCTTACGCCTTTTGCTTTTAAACTCTCATAAAGTTCTTCTGCTTTTTCAAGTACTCCTTCTTTTTTCATAGCTATAGGTATTATAACTACTTGTGCTGGTGCTACTTTAGGTGGTAAGACAAGTCCTCTATTATCACTGTGAACCATTATCAATCCACCTATTAGCCTTGTAGATATTCCCCAAGATGTATGGTATGGATTATGTTCTTTTCCATCTCTTCCTAGGTAAGTTATGTCAAAAGCTTTAGTGAAATGCTGACCTAAGTTATGAGATGTTCCGGCTTGAAGAGCCTGTCCATCATGCATCATTGCTTCCATAGTATAGGTAGATTCTGCACCTGCAAATTTTTCGCTTTCGCTTTTTTTACCGGTAATAACAGGTATAGCTAGTAAGTCTTCAGCTACTTCTCTATATATATCAAGCATCTGTAAAGTTTCTTCTTGAGCTTCTTCATTAGTTTCATGAAGAGTATGTCCTTCTTGCCATAAAAATTCTGAAGTTCTCAAGAAAG
This sequence comes from uncultured Clostridia bacterium, assembly GCA_964393495.1. GTDB lineage: Bacteria > Bacillota > Clostridia > Tissierellales > Dethiosulfatibacteraceae > UBA8670. The sequence goes on from CAYMUD010000003.1 coordinate 11,607, forward strand.
GTCTAGTGGATTTTTCCCATCTAACTACCGAACACCATTGATTATATAGATATGGTAAATCTCTATAGGAGTTCAACCATTTGCTGTACATATTACATATGATTGTTTCAGATGTCGGTCTTATACACAATCTTTCTCCAAGCTTTTCGCTTCCTCCGTGGGTTACCCAAGCAACTTCTGGAGCGAATCCTTCTACATGTTCCTTTTCTTTGTTTAATAAACTCTCAGGTATAAGCAGTGGAAAATAGCAGTTTTTATGTCCTGTATCTTTAAATCTACCATCTGCAAATTCCTGTATTTTTTCCCATAAAGCATAGCCGTAAGGTCTAATAACCATAAATCCCTTAACTGGCGAATAATCTACTAATTCGTTTTTAATTATAATGTCTGTATACCACCTGGCAAAATCTTCTTCCATCGGTGTTATTTCTTTTACAAAATTTTTCTTTTTACCCATATCCTACTCCTTTATTTTTAGTATTAAAAAACCGCCTCCATCAAGAGGCGGATATCCGCGGTACCACTCTAGTTACTTTTTTACAAGTCACTTTTAGTTATATCGTTACTACCGTTCAGGTTTGCCTGAAAGCTCAAAGTTAGGTTCAATAATACAGAGGTCGGAAAATTCTCAGCAACATTTCCTCTCTTTAGACTTATACTATCTACTATTCTCGTCAAAGCTTTTATATTCATTTACCAAATTTTACTAAAATTTCTACTTATTGTCAAGAAGTACGACGCATTGTGCCCCTATTCCTTCTTCTCTTCCAGTAAATCCTAGTCCTTCTGTAGTAGTTGCTTTTATATTGATATTATTTTCTGATGTTTTTAATATTTGGGATATAACCAGCTTCATTTCACTAATATTTTTCCTCATTTTAGGTTTTTCTGCTATTATTACACAATCTAAATTTCCTATTTTATAACTTTCAATTTCCATTAATTTATATACTTCCTCAAGAAGGAGCTTGCTGTCTATGTCCTTATATTTAATGTTGCTATCAGGAAATAAAGTACCAATATCCTCTCTTCCCAAGGCTCCTAATAAAGCATCTATAATAGAATGTATTAGTACATCGCCGTCTGAATGTCCCTTTAATCCCTTCGGGTATTCTATTTTTATTCCACCAATTATCAAATCTCTATTTTGAACTAATTCATGAACATCATATCCTATGCCTATTTTCATGATTTCTCCTTATTCAATAAAAATTTAGCAAATTTTAAATCAAATTCTGTAGTAATTTTAATATTTTTCTCGCTACCTTCGATTGTATATACATCATATCCTGCAGATTCTACTATATATGATTCATCTGTTATTTTCTTATCTTTCAAATTAACAGTTGAATATGCATTCTCTAAAATCTCGTATTTAAAAGTTTGAGGTGTTTGTATTTTTCTTAAATGGTTTCTATCTAAAGTTTTTTCAATCTTTTTATCTTTAACAATCTTAATAGTATCACTGCTGTTAATTGCTGCTACTGCAGCACCATTTTCTTGAGCCACTTCTATTGATTTTAAAATAGTCATTTTATCTATGAAGGGTCTCACTCCATCATGTATTATAATTATACTTTGTTTATCTTGAATTCTGTTGAATCCATTACGCACAGAATCCTTTCTAGTACTTCCACCTTCAACTAGCTCTATTACTTTAGAAAATTTGTATCTATCTATTATTTCTTTTTTCATGAATTGAATGTTTTCTTTATCTGAAACAATTATTATTTCATCTATAAAATCAGAATCATTAAAAACTTTAATAGTATGATATATAATTGGCTTTTCATTGATTTTTATATACTGCTTTTTAATGTTTTTTCTTAACCTAATACCTTTTCCTGCAGCTGTTATTACTGCTATTTTCTTTCTATTCATAATACCTCTCTATAAAAAAAGATTTTGGAAACCCAAAATCTTTATTTTTTCTTAGCGAATATCATTCTTCCCGCTGCTGTTTGAAGTACACTTGTAACTACAACTTCTATAGTTTCGCCTATGTATTTTTTGCCACCTTCTACTACTATCATCGTTCCATCATCTAAATATGCTAATCCTTGACCAGATTCTTTTCCTTCTCTTATTAACTGGAGAGTCATTACTTCACCTGGAAGTACAACGGGCTTTACTGCATTTGCAAGTTCATTTATATTCAAAACCTGAACTCCCTGAAATTCTGCTACTTTGTTTAAGTTAAAATCGTTTGTTAGTACTTTTCCTTTAACCATTTCGGCAAGTTTAAGAAGTTTTATATCTACTTCTGATACTTCGGGAAAATCACTAGAATCAATTTTCACATTAATTATTTCTTCGTTTTGAAGTTTGTTTAATATGTCAAGTCCTCTTCTTCCTCGATTTCTCTTTAAGCCATCAGCAGAATCAGCAATGTGTCTAAGTTCTTTTAATACAAACTCCGGAATAATCAAAGTTCCTTCTATAAACCCAGTTCTGCATATATCAGCAATTCTTCCGTCAATTATAACGCTTGTATCAAGTATTTTCGGTGTTGCTTTGTTTGTTGATTTTTTAGATTTCCCTGAAGAGCCTATGTTGAATTTAGATCCTACAGTTAAACTAATTTCATCTTTTTTTGTTGTTGCAATGTTAATTCCTAAATATCCAAAAAATAGATATACAAGAACTGAAGCTGCTGTTCCTAAAAACTTAATGTCTAAATTATATAAGGGTTGACTTATTAAAAAAGCTATTATCAATCCTATTATGAGACCTACAGCTCCTAAAATTATATCGTTTGTCTGAAACTTCAATAGTTCTGTTTCAAAATTATCACTAATTTTTTCTCCTAGTTTTTTCAATTTAGGTGTTAGTAAAAATAGTAAAATTCCAAATATAATTCCAAATATAACATAAATATAAACATGATCCACACCAATGAAATCTAGAAGTCCAAAACTATCAATAAGAACTGAAATTCCCACTCCAAAGAGTATTCCTATTACTGTCATTATCAATCTTATAATTTTACTTAGCAATTAGTCACCTCCTAAACAATTTATTTAATAATCTTAATTCATTATATCAGTTATTACTTTATTTTTCCTTAAAATTCTATAATTTTTTTATTCTTTTTTTATTATAAAAGAAAGAAAATTAGGAATAATCCTAATTTTCAGAAATAATCTTATCTATCCTTGTTTCTATTTCTTCACTTGAAGAATCTTCTGCTAGAATTAATTCACTTATGAGAATTTGTTTTGCATTACTAAGCATCTTTTTTTCTCCTGTAGATAGGCCCTTTTCTTGGTCTCTAAATGTAAGGCTTCTAACAATCCTAGCTACTTCGAAAATATCCCCGCTTTTCATTCTATCCATATTTGCTCTATATCTTTTATTCCAATTCATTTTATTTAAACTTGAATCTTCTTTTAAAATATCAAATACTTCATTTACTTCAGTGTCTGAAATAATCTTTCTTACGCCTATATTTTCAACGTTATCAACGGGAATCATAAGCTTCATTTCATTTACAGGCATTTTGATTATAAAATACTTTTTCTTTTCTCCAAGAACTTCTTTCTCTTCCACAGATTCTATTACCCCTGCTCCATGCATAGGATATACAATCTTATCTCCTAGTCTATACATAAAATACCTCCAAAATACATTATACATCATATTTGAAAAGTTGTCAAGTTCTCAAAAGCTAATTTTATCATCATTTAAGAGGTCTGTCAATTATTTTATGAAAACTTTTTCCCAAAGATTTATTAGCATTATAAAATTGCTTTTAATGCCTCTTCTATGTTTTTAACTTTGATTATTTTAAGCTCTAAGTTTTTATTTATATCCTTTAAATTCTTTTTATTAGCATAGGGTACTAAAGCTTTTTTAAATCCCATTTTATGTGCTTCTAATATACGTTTTTCAACATCTTTAACTCCTCTTACCTCTCCAGAAAGCCCAACTTCTCCTATTATTATTGTGTTAGAGTCTATTCTTATTTCTCTAAAGCTTGATGCTATTGAACACATTATAGCTAAGTCTACAGCCGTTTCTTTTACCTGCATACCTCCTATTACATTTATGTAAGCATCAGTATTTTGAAGCTGTATACCAGCTTTTTTTTCTAATACAGCCATAAGCATTGCAGCTCTACTGTGGTCTACTCCTGTAGTAACTCTTCTTGGAACTCCAAGGGATGAGTAAGAAATTAGGGCCTGAATCTCTAAGAGAAGAGGTCTGGTACCTTCCATGCTTGCTGTGATAACACTTCCGTAAGAATTTTCTGTCCTACTTTCTAAGAAAAAACTTGAAGGATTGATAATTTCTTCCAATCCAGAGTCTCTCATCTCAAAAACTCCTACTTCATTTGTCGATCCGTATCTGTTTTTTACAGCTCTTAGAATTCTATAAGAGTGCTGTGTATCTCCTTCAAAATATAAAACTGTATCAACCATGTGCTCAAGGACTCTGGGTCCAGCTATAGAACCCTGTTTTGTAACATGTCCTACTATAAAAGTAGCCATGTTTGAACTTTTCGTAGTTCGCATTATTGTAGAGGTTATTTCCTTAACCTGGCTTACACTTCCAGGGGCAGAAGTTATGTCTGGATTGTAAATTGTTTGAATTGAATCTAAAATTAAAAGATCTGGTTTTAAATCTTCAATATTTTTTAAAATATGATCTACATTTGTTTCCGCCAGTATATATATATTGTCGCTATTCATTTCCAAACGCTGTGCTCTTATTTTTATCTGTCTTGCTGATTCTTCTCCTGTAACGTAGAGAACTTTAAGGCCTTGATTCGCTACCTTATCCCCTGTTTGCATTAATAGAGTGGATTTTCCGATACCAGGATCCCCTCCTACTAAAACCAGTGAACTATTTACGATACCTCCACCTAAAACTCTATCAAGTTCAAGATATTTGGTAGATATTCTTTTTTCATCCTTTATTTCAATTTCTTTTAACTTCAATACTTTGTTAGAACTTATACCTCTTGAATTTTTTTTTGTTTTTTTATCAACGACTTCTTCGACGAATGTATTCCAGCTATTACACCCTGGACACTTTCCCATCCACTTTGGGGATTCATAGCCACATTCTTGACATATAAATGTTGTTTTTAATTTAGCCAATATTTATCTCTCCTATTTATGACTTGAAACTATTTCTCCATATATCATAACATGATAATCATTATCTTTGTATTTTGATTTTATATCTTTATTATTTATAAGCTCGGCTTCTAAAGTCTGTCTATATATTATTTTACATTCGTAGTGTAAATCGCAGTCTTTAATAAGGGGTGTTTTCAATTTTAAAGATTCTTCAGTCTTTATATTAAATTCTTCAAATTTATTATAATCTCGCCCTGATTTAGTACCACATTTTATTAGTTCTTCTTTCATTTGACCTTTTAGTGGAACACTTATAGTAAATTCCTCTGTATTTTTTAATATTTTATATGTATGTCTTGAATACCTAACTGCCGCTATGAATACAGGTTTGTTCCACATAATTCCTACAAATCCCCATCCAATTGTCATTGTATTAACTTCTTTTTCATTTTTAACAGTTAGAAAAACTCCATCTCCTGCCAATTTTTCCATTGTTTCATCTAGATATTTATTATATTTTACTTCCATTTTTCCTCCTCCAAAACTATTTATCCATAATTATATCATTTTTATTAATTTTTTTTAATAGTTTACTGTATTTTTTTCATATTTTTTGATATTATATTTGTAACAATGCTGGGAGGGTCACGTGAATATAAAATCTGAAAATTTCTACTATATTTCTATTCTTTTAATCGTATTTATAAATTTAGTATTAAGTTTAGTTTCTTCTATTAAAGGTTGGTTTAATAATTACTATTTTTTTTCCTTTATTATCTTGAATTTAATAGCCTTAGTTGTCCTAAATTATATTTATAAGAAACATATTATTAGAGACGAATTGTTTATTGTGAAAAGCCTTATTGATAAATCTACAAATCCTATGATATTTTCGAAAGGTTTGAAGGTTGAATTCATGAATAAAGCCTGCAGCAATTTATTTAGTATTTCTAATTTTGAAAATTTATTGCTAAGTAATCTATTTAAAGATTTAGATTCTTCTATTATCTCAGATCTTGTATCAAAACAAAAACCTTCAATTTTTAAATCAGACCTTGATAATTTTCATTCAACATATTTAATTATGCCTTCAGAGATTAAAATACAGAATAAAAATTACTGCAAATTAAATATATATCCAATTGAAGACTTCTTTTCTGTATTTGATATGGAAAAAAATCCTTTAATATTTAATGTTATTGACAATTTAGATTCAAGCATTTTAATTTTAAATGAACATAGAAATATAACATATTTCAATAAATCCTCTTCCGAATTACTAAAACTTGATTTAGACAAAGATTTAAATTTTAACGACATTATAAAAAACTACAGCAACAATCTAAAACTTCTTGACAGTTTATCCAATGCATATCAAGGTAAACACTCTAAATCAACTGATTATGAAAACATAAGAATTAAAGATATTTTGTTAACATTAAAATACAGCATTTTCCCTATCAAAGTTGACACACATATAGTTGGTGTTTCTATTGTTTTTGATCTAAAGTCAAAATATACTAAATCTTTAGAAAAAAATTTAATTTCTAATGTCCTTCAGGAGCATTCGGATTTTGGAATATATGAATATGATAAGGAAAATAGTTTAGTGAAATTATCAGAAGGAGCCTCTTATCTTCTTTTTAATGAATTTCAAAATAAAACTGTATCTTCCGAAGATTTTTTTAGTGTTTTAGATAAAAAAGACTTTATAGAAAACTATGAGTCAACAACTATATCTAAAGAACCTTATATAGAAAAATTTAATACTTTAACTAAAACTAGAAGACTTCATAAGGATAATTATTTTAAAATTTTAGGAATTATAAATGATAGAACAAATTCAGGTTTTATTGGTGATTACGGCTATATTTTAGATATTACGGATTATTACATTCCTAATGTTAATGATGTAGCATCTGCTTCCATGGAGAAATTAAGCGACGAAGTTATATTAACTGATTTAAGTGGAAGTCTTATTTATGCAAATAATAAAGCAAGAAAAACATTTGATCTTAGTGATAATTTTACCTGTTGCTATTATAATCAGCATCCAGATTTAAATAAAGATTGGTGGTTTCACAAATTAATGCCTAATTTGTCTAATTTTAATTCTTTCAGCACAATAATTAGTTTTAATAACCATAAAAAATATATTCAATTTAAACATTATATGGTAAAGGTCAACAAAAAAGAGTATGTTTATATAATAGGTAGAGACGTTACAGAGAATAGAATGTTCCAAAAAGAACTTAAGCTTATATCAAATTACGATCAGCTAACTCAGATTTTTAACAGAAGAGGTATTTATGATAATATGTCTATTATGTTTTCTCAATCTAAATTTGCAGTAGCTATTTTAGACTTAGATAGTTTTAAGCCTGTTAATGACACCTATGGGCACTTAGCAGGAGATATTGTAATCGCAACCTTTGCTAAACGTTTAAAAAATTCTGCCCCAGATAATTCATTGGTAGGAAGATTGTCCGGTGATGAATTTATAGTAGTTATACCAGAATACGGAAGCTTAAAAGACTTGGAAATTATTATGAAAAAAATTCATGAATCTGTAACAAACAAATATATTATTTCTCAAGGTGTCTGTACTATAGGGGCATCTATTGGAATCTCAATATATCCTGAAAATGGTAAAAGCAGAAATGAATTGTTCAAAAAAGCTGATGAAGCTATGTATTCAGTTAAAAAATCAGGTAAAAATGGTTATTTAATCTACAGTAATTTACTTTAAATATCTTTATTTTTTAATATTTATATGGTATTATAATCTATAAAAAATGGAGGGTACAATGACAAAATTAAACTTATGTGTTGATATAGATAGTACAATAACCAGACCTGATTATTGGGTTGAATATGCTAATAATCATTTTGATACAAATTATAAGTATGATGATGATACAGTAGAAAATTATTTCAAGGACAACCACTTTGATTATAAAAAATTTGATGACTTTTATCACGAATATGCAGAAAAAATGCACGAAACAGCTAGTATAAGACCCAAGGCTAAAAGAAATATAAGAAAACTAGAAAAATTCTGCAATATTAATTATGTTACTGCAAGAGAATCTCACATAGAACCTATAACTACTGAATGGCTTAAAAAAAACAAGGTATACTATAATACATATCATCTTGGTTCTTTTAAGAAAACAAATAAAGCAAAAGAATTAAATTGCGATATTTTTATTGAAGATAACTTAGAAACATCAAAAGAATTAGCTGCTGAAGGTATTAAAGTTATTCTAATAGATACAGGCTTTAATAGATATGATGATCCAGAAAATATAGTCAGAGTATACAACTGGGATGATATATATGAAGAAATAATATCCTACTATAAATCACATGAAAAGTATTGACATTTTAAATTAAAAATTATAATATTAAGTAGAATTAAATATTCCTTTAATTTAGTCCAGTGAGACTTACAAGGAGATAAATGATGAAGCAATTATCGACTTCTTGTGTCTGCAAGAAGTCTTTTTTTATCTCCAAAATTTAATTAGGAGGTTTTTATGTCATCACTAAAAGAAAACACATCAAAAAGTATAGCGCAAAATCTTGATAATGTTCAAAAAACGATTTTAGGTTTACAACATCTGTTAGCAATGTTTGGAGCTACGGTTTTAGTTCCTATTTTAACAGGACTTGATCCATCAATGGCACTTTTGTGCGCAGGTATAGGTACTTTAATTTTTCACTTTATAACTGGAAAAAAAGTACCTGTTTTTTTAGGCTCAAGTTTTGCATTTATAGGTGCTATAGCACTTACTCTTAACAATCACGGCATCGCAGCAGTTAAGTCTGGAATTATCGGAGCAGGAATAATTTATGTTCTAATGTCTTTCATTATTAAAATCTTTGGTGTAGAAAAAGTAAGGTCATTTTTTCCACCTATCGTAACGGGACCGGTTATAATGGTAATAGGTTTAAGATTAGCTCCTGTTGCATTAGGTATGGCGGGTTATGTATACGATGGTAGTTCATCATTAGGTTACTTCGACCCCAAATCAGCTATTGCAGCTGGAGTAGTTATAACAACTATGATAATAGTTTCAATATTTTCAAAAGGTTTTTTTAAATTGGTACCTATACTAATCTCTGTAACAGTAGGTTACTTAGTATCAGTCCCACTAGGCCTAGTAAACTTTTCTACAGTTATAGATGCTAAATGGATTGGACTTTCAGAAAAGGCCGTAGATCATATTACTACAATGCCTAGCTTTTCAGGACCAGGATTAGCCGCTATTGCTCCTATAGCACTAGTAATATTTATTGAACACTTTGGAGATATTACAACAAACGGAGCCGTTGTAGGAAAAGATTTTTTCAAAGATCCTGGTGTAGATAAAACAATGATGGGAGACGGAATAGCTACTATTTTAGCAGGATTCCTTGGTGGGCCAGCAAATACTACCTATAGTGAAAATACTGGAGTTTTAGCAGTAACAAAGGTTTATGATCCTTCCGTTCTTAGATTTGCTGCTGTATTTGCAATAATATTAAGTTTCGTAGGTAAATTCGGAGCACTTATAAGTTCAATACCTCTTCCTGTAATGGGTGGTGTTTCAATTATTCTTTTCGGAATGATTGCCAGTGTAGGTGTAAGAACTATGGTGGATGCAAATTTAGATTTTGCTCACAGTAGAAATCTTCTAATTTCATCTTTGATTTTAGTCTTAGGAATAACCGTTGATAATATATTTATAAGCGGTACCCTTTCACTATCAGGACTTGCATTAGCCGCATTAATTGGAGTAGTGTTAAACAAAGTTTTACCTCAAGAAATATAATACAATAAAAAAAACCTGCAGATATTTTTTATATCTGCAGGTTTTTTGTTTATCTTTATTTATTTTTGTTCCTTATATAATTGTGTTTTACATACGGATTACTAGTGTCTCTTTCATCTATTTCAAATTCTTTTAGATATTTAACCAGTGGGGTTAATTTTTTAAACCCGTAGTTTCTTGGGTCAAAATCTGGTCGTTTCTTAGAAAGCAAACTTCCTACTTCTCCTAAAAATGCCCATCCATTATCATCTGCTAAGTTATCTATTGTTACAGATATTAATTTTATAACATCCTTCGGCACCTTATTGTAAGATCTTCCATTTTTAGCAGTATAATTGTTAGCTTTTTTAATTTTTGCCCTCTCTTCTTTTTTATTGTCTGATGGTCCTAATATTTCAAAATATATGAATTTGTCGCAAGCTACTATAAAAGGATTTGGAGTTTTCTTTTCTCCTATACCAAAAACTTTCATACCTGCTTCCCTTAGTCTTATAGCTAATCTGGTAAAGTCACTATCGCTTGATACTATGCAAAAGCCATCAACTTTTCCTGTATATAAAATATCCATTGCGTCAATAATCATTGCAGAATCTGTTGAATTTTTACCAAATGTATAACTATACTGCTGTATAGGAGTTATTGCATTTTCAAGTAAATTCTTTTTCCATCCTGAAAGATTAGGTCTAGTCCAATCGCCATATATCCTTTTGAATGTTGGTGTTCCATAAAGTGCTATTTCTTCCATCATAGCTCCAACATCTGAATAAGGCACATTATCAGCATCAATTAATACCGCTAGCCTCAAATCTTGTAATTCGCTCATTATTTATCCTTTCGATTTTATTTAATTATAAGTATCTTTTCACCTAAAAATTTAGGCTGTTTGTTAACAACAATATCTAATAACATTTTAACTCTTGCAAAGTATTCTCTTATCTGAGTTTTTAACCCATATTTAAAGCCTACAGATTTAGCATTGTATGCAGTAGCATCTATGCCTCTCGACATAGCTATGAATATTGCCCTTTCGTTATGAAACTTTTGTGAAATTACTGTAATTTCTTCCTGACCAAATACTTCTTTACTTCTAACAACGGAGTCAAGAGTTCTAAATCCTGCATAATCAAGAATAATATTTTCTTCTGCCACTCCTTTCTCTAATAAATCATTTTTCATATTAACAGGTTCGTTGTATTCTTCACTACTGTTGTCTCCGCTTACGATTATATAATGTATCTTGCCATTTTCATATAATTTGACAGCAGCTTCAATTCTATTCCTGTAAAACAAATTTTCTCCACCATAAAGTGAGTATTTGGAAGTCCCTAATAATAATCCAACCTCATTTTCAGGAATATTTTCTATATCATCATAAATATAAGGTGCTGTTCTAATTTCAATATAAGAATTTAAAGCAAATATACCGAATATAAGTACTAGGGGCAAAAAAAATGCTATTTTTCTTATAAGTTTTTTTGTCTCTTTTTTCATTATCTCCTCGATGTTAAAATATTATAGCGAAACTTTAAAGTTTCGCTATATCTTTTCTATACTGTATGTTATCAAACTTAACACTTACAATATTATTATAAACTTTTTCTCTTGCTTTTTCAAGTGATTCCCCTAGTGCAGTTAATGCTAAAACTCTACCACCATTAGTTATAAATTTATCATCATCTTTTTTAGTCCCGCTGTGAAAAACTATAATATCATCATCCAGTTTATCCAAACCTTTAATTGTTTTTCCCTTTTGGTATTTCTTAGGATACCCTCCTGATGCTAATACTACAGTGACTGCTTTTTTATCCGACCATAATAAGTCTTCTTCTTTTATATTTCCTTCTAGAGTTTTTAGTATGATTTCAATTATATCATTTTTTAGTCTGGGTATAACTACTTGTGTTTCTGGATCTCCAAACCTAACGTTAAATTCTAAAACCTTTGCTTTATTGTCTTTTATCATAAGTCCTATAAATAGAATTCCTGTGAAATTAATTTTTTCTTTATCCAGTCCCTTTTCTATTTTGGAAACTATGTTGTTTTTTAGATAGCCTTTTAAATTATCATTAAAAAGTGGATTAGGAGAAAAGCAACCCATACCTCCTGTATTTAATCCTCTATCATTATCCATTGCTTTTTTATAATCTCTCGCACTTTCTAGAGGAATAATTTTATTTTTGCTTACTAAACACAAAAGAGAAGCTTCAACTCCATCTAAAAATTCTTCTATTATTATATTTTCTCCTGCTTTTCCAAAATCTTTGTTTTCCATCAGCTGCTCAACTGCTCTTTCGCCTTGTGCCATATCTTCGCATATTAATACTCCTTTTCCAGCTGCTAATCCATCAGCTTTTAAAACATATGGAGGATTAAATTCTTTAAGGGCTAATTTAGCTTTTTGAGGGTCATCAAACTTTTTATATTTTCCAGTTGGTATATTGTATTTTTCCATAAACTCTTTAGAGTATATCTTGCTTCCTTCTAACTTAGCTCCTGCTTTTTCAGGGCCAAAGACCTTTATATTATTTTCTTTTAATGTGTCGGTAATTCCTGCTACTAATGGAGCTTCTGGTCCTATTACAGCAAGGTCAATTTTGTTTTTTAAGGAAAATTCTAATATTCTATCTATATCATCTACTTTTATATCAACACATTCAGCTATGGATTCAATTCCTCCATTGCCAGGTAAGCAGTAAAGTTTTGATACTTTAGTGCTTTGAGCTAACTTCCAACATAAAACATGCTCCCGTCCACCGGAGCCTACTACCAATACTTTCATTTTATCACCCTTTCATTAATGCTTAAAGTGTCTCATTCCAGTAAAAATCATAGTGATTCCTGCTTCATTGCAGGCTTCTATAACTTTTTCATCTCTAATTGACCCACCTGGTTGAATTATTGCCTTTATACCTGCTTTTTTTGCAGCTTCTATGCTATCTGCAAATGGAAAGAAAGCATCTGATGCCATTACAGCATTAACTAATATTTCTTTTCCTAAATGTTCTTCAGCATGTTCTATTGCTTGTTTGCATGCCCAAATTCTACTAACTTGACCTGGTCCTATCCCTAATGATTGTTTGTTCTTAGCTATGGCTATACCATTTGATTTAGCATATTTTACTACTTTCCATGCGAATATCATGTCCTGAATTTCTTCTTCCGTAGGTTTTCTATTGGTAACTACTTTGTATTGATTGTTTTCAAATAATTTGTTGTCTTTGTCTTGAATTAACAATCCCCCTGAAACTTTTTTCAAATCATAAGATTTCTCACTTGCTTTATCCAAATCTTTCAACTTGAGAAGTCTTATGTTTTTTTTCTTTTTAAGAATTTCTAAAGCTCCAGATGTATAATCAGGAGCAAGGACTATTTCTATGAATATTTTATTTATTTCCTCTGCAACTTTTTCATCTATTTTTCTATTTGCTACTATTATTCCTCCAAATATGGAAACCGGATCAGCTTTATAAGCTTTTTTATATGCTTCTAATACACTTTCTCCACTTCCAACTCCACAAGGATTTGAATGTTTACATCCTACTACAGTAGGCTCTTGAAACTCTTTTATTAACTCTAATGCACCGTTTGTATCATTGATATTATTAAAAGACAATGCCTTGCCATGGAGCTGCTGAGCTTTAGTTAGATTTCCTGTGTTTTTAGATACTTCTTTATAAAAGCTTCCTTTTTGATGAGGGTTTTCACCATATCTCATATCTTGTACCTTTTCATAAGTCAGTGTTAAGTACTCAGGAAATATATTATCATTGTTTTCTTTTTTTAAATGATCAAATATTAAAGTATCGTAGTGGGCTGTGTGTTGAAATACTTTAGAAGCTAAATAGAAGTTAGTTTCTTCACTAAGTCGACCTTTTTCTTCTAGTTCTTTTACTAAAGTTTGGTAATCATTAGGATCAACTACTACAGAAACATTTTGATAATTCTTCGCAGCAGATCTAAGCATAGTAGGTCCACCTATGTCTATGTTTTCTATTGCTTCTTCTCTTGTTACATTTTCTTTTAAGATTGTTTCTTTAAATGGATATAAGTTAACAACAACTATATCTATAGGTTCAATGTTTAATTTGGAAATTTCATCCATGTGATCTTTATTGCTTCTTATTGCTAATAGGCCTCCGTGAATTTTGGGGTGTAGTGTTTTAACTCTTCCATCCAAACACTCTGGAAAACCAGTAATCTCTGATACGTCTTTTACCTTAATTCCATTTTCTCTTATTTTTTTTGCAGTTCCTCCAGTAGAAATTATTTCAACTTTTAGCTCGTCTAGTTTTTTTGCTAATTCTACAATTCCTTTTTTATCTGACACACTTATTAATGCTCTCATAAAACCTCCTGCTCTTTTATTTTTACTTTTCTTCCTATAACTTCTAACCTACCTTGGCAAAACAATTTGATACTTTCTGAAAGTATTTTATGCTCTACTTTTAAAACTTTCTTTTGAAGTGATTCTGCCCTATCCTCATAATCAACTCTCACAGTGTCCTGAATAATTATCGGCCCTCCGTCAGGTTCTTTATCTACAAAGTGAGTAGTGGCACCAGATACCTTAACACCGTATTTTATTGCCTCTTCATGGACTTTGATTCCATAGTATTTTTTCCCTGAAAAAGAAGGTATAAGGGAGGGATGAATATTAATTATTTTATTTCTATATTCCTTTAATATTGGATTTGTTAAGATTTTAAGATATCCTGCTAATACGATAAGTTGGATATTTTCTTTCTTTAATTCCAAAACTAATTTTTCATCATAATCTTCATCACTATATTCTTTAGGGTTAATGAAAATATTTTTTATTCCTTCTTTTTCAGCTCTTTTTAATCCAAAAGCATCTTGTCTGTTAGATATAACTAACTTAATCTGACCATTTATTTTATTTTTATTAATACTTTGGATTACAGCTTGTAAATTGGTTCCAGATCCAGATATTAAAACAGCTATATTTATTCTTTCCATAACTTCACCTTGTAACTGGATTTTGATACCTTTCCTAAGCTTATGGGATTGTATCCTTTTTCTTTTATTATTTCCATTATTCCATCTTTATCTTCCTCATTGGCTGCTAATACCATTCCAATACCCATGTTAAATGTAGAGTACATTTCTTTTTCTTCTATGCTGCCTTCTGACTCTATAAGATTAAATATAGGATGTTTTTTTATTTTATTAACATAGATATCTGCTGATAAATTTTCAGGTAGCATCCTAGGTATATTCTCATAAAATCCTCCTCCTGTTACGTGGGATATACCTTTGATCTTATATTTTTCTAAAATTTTCAAAATAACTTCCACATATATTTCAGTAGGTTTGAGAAGTTCTTCTCCTAAAGTACATTTTAATTGAGGAATATATTTATCTATATCCCATTTTTTTATTTCAAAGAAAAGCTTTCTTACTAAAGAATAACCATTACTATGTAACCCGCTGGAAGGTATACCAATTAAAGTATCTCCTTCTTTTATATTTTCTCCTGTTATAATGCTTTTTTTATCAATTATTCCAACACAGAACCCTGCTATGTCGTACTCTCCATGAGAGTATAATCCAGGCATTTCAGCCGTTTCTCCCCCTATTAGAGCAGCTTTCGACTTTCTGCAACCCTCTGCTATGCCTGCAACTATACTACTTATTTTATCGGGTTTAACCCTTCCTGTGGCTATATAGTCTAAGAAAAATAAAGGTTTAGCTCCTTGACATACTACGTCATTAACACACATAGCTACTGCATCTTGTCCTATTGAGTCATGTTTGTCTGCTTTAAATGCAACCATGAGTTTTGTTCCAACACCGTCCGTCCCAGAAACTAGTACAGGTTCTTCCATTTTTTCTTTTCCCAGAGAAAACATTCCGCCAAATCCACCTATATCTGATAACACTCCGTCTGTAAATGTGCTTTTTACATGTTTTTTAATCATATCTACGGATTTGTAGCCTGCTTCAATATCTACTCCAGAATCTTTATATGTTAATTTTTCTTTTTTATTCAAAATTCGGCACCTCCATAGGATAATTACCATCTAAACAGGCAAGACAAAATCCATCTTCTTGGCCTAGAGCTTTTAAAAGTCCTTTTTGTGAGATATATCTAACACTATCTGCACCTATATATTCTGTTATTTCATCTATGCTTTTATATGAACCTATTAAATATCTTCTGTATGGTGTATCAATACCAAAGTAACATGGATAGCTTACAGGGGGTGAAGATACTCTGATATGAACTTCTTTAGCTCCAGCATCTCTTACCATTTGGACAATTCTTTTGCTTGTAGTTCCCCTCACAATTGAATCATCAACTACTACTACTCTCTTATCCTTAACTATATTCTCTAGTACACTAAGTTTTATTTTAACTCCTTCATCTCTTAAATCCTGCTTAGGTTGAATGAAAGTCCTTTTTGCATATCTGTTTTTTATTAATCCTAATCCATACTGAATTCCTAAAGCCTGTGCATATCCAATAGCAGCAGGTGTCCCAGAATCAGGGACAGAAAATACTAAATCCGCTTCTACTGGATATTCAGCTGCTAATTGCTGTCCTGCTTTAAATCTTGATTCATAAATATTAATACCATCTATTGTGCTGTCTGGTCTTGCAAAATAAATATATTCAAAAACACAAGATTTTCTATTTGCATACTTATCGCTTTTAAAACTTTTTAGTCCTTCCTCGTTTATTACTACTATTTCACCTGGTTCTACATCTCTTATAAATTTTCCACCCATTGCTGTAATTGCACAGCTTTCTGATGCTAGCAGATATCCATCTTCTCTTTTTCCTATACATAATGGTCTTAGTCCAAATTGGTCTCTTATCCCTATTAATTCTTTCTCTGTCATAATAACAAAAGCAAAGGCTCCCTTTATTATTTCCACAACATTCTTTACTGATTTAACCATGTTTCCATTTGCATGTCTTGAAAGTAGATTTGCTACTACTTCTGTGTCTGTTGAAGTTTGAAAAATTACTCCTGTATTTTCAAGCATATCTCTTAGGGCATCTGCATTAGTAAGGTTTCCATTGTGAGATATAGCAATGCTTCCTTTTTTATATTTTACTACTAAAGGTTGTGCATTTTCTGCTAGACTTTCTCCTGTAGTCGAATACCTAACATGGGCTGTAGCCATACCACCCTTAAGTTCATTGATTATTTTATCGTCAAATACTTCTGATACTAATCCCATATTTTTATGGAATTTTATCTTGCCACCTGATTTTACTGCAATTCCAGCACTTTCTTGCCCTCTATGTTGAAGAGCAAACAATCCATAATAAGCAAGTTGGGAAACTATTTCATCCTTCGATGAATATACTCCAACTACACCACATTCATCTTTTAGCTTATCTTCATTAAAACACTTCATCAAAGTTAAATCCTCCATTATTGAATTCTTTTCAATACTTCTTGATAGGTTTCTTCCACATTTCCTAAATCTCTTCTAAATCTATCTTTATCTAATTTTTTATCAGATTCAGCATCCCATAGTCTACAAGTATCAGGAGATATTTCATCGGCTAATATAACTTTCCCTTTGTACAGTCCAAATTCTAATTTGAAGTCTATTAGTCTAATCCCTTTTTCTTTAAAATATTTTACTAACACTTGATTTACTTTAAATGCATATTTTCTTACTTTCTCCAACTGCTCTTCAGATGCTAAATTTAAAGCAGCTATATGATAATCATTTATCATAGGGTCACCTAAGTCATCATTTTTGTAACAAAATTCTAATACAGTTTTATCCATTACTGTACCTTCTTCTAATCCAAGTCTTTTTGCCAATGAACCAGCTGCTACATTTCTTACAATAACTTCTATTGGAATTATTTTTACAGCTTTTACCAAAGATTCTCTATCATTAATAAGCTCTATCATATGAGTTGGTACTCCTTCTTCTTCTAAAAGCATAAACATAGCTGCAGACATCTTGTTATTAACTACTCCTTTGCCTACTATAGTACCCTTTTTCTTACCGTCAAAAGCTGTAGCGTCATCTTTGTACTCTACTATATATTTGTCCTTATCCTCAGTTTTATAAACTTTTTTTGCTTTTCCTTCATAAATCATTTCACTTTTCATTTTATTTTCCTCCTTATTTTAAGTATTCTTTATATCCAATTTTTTCTAGCTTATCTGCTTTTTTTATTACCTCTTTTTTCATATCTTTTTTATATTTTAATACTTTTTCCTGAATACTTTTTTCTTTTAAACCAAGAATTTCTGCAGCTAATATTCCTGCATTTTTAGCTCCGTTTATTGCTACGGTTGCTACTGGAACACCTCTAGGCATTTGAACTATAGACAGTAGAGAGTCTAATCCATTTAAGGTGGAGGTTTTAATTGGCACACCTATAACAGGAAGCTCACTTATTGATGCTATCATCCCGGGAAGATGAGCTGCACCCCCTGCTCCTGCTATAATTACTTGTATTCCTCTTTCTTTTCCTTTTTTTGCATATTCTACAAGTTTCTCTGGAGTTCTATGGGCTGAAACTATAGTTGTTTCATATTGGATTTCAAAATAATCTAATATCTTAGCCGATTCCTTCATAACCGGTAAATCCGAATCACTTCCCATTATAATTCCTACTGATATATTATTTTTCATAATTATCTTCCTCCTTTGCTTTAGCTTTTAAAATCTTCTTTACCTTTCCTGCTTTATATATAGCTTTTTCAATATCTCTATCACTAATAGTCACATGCCCCATTTTTCTATAGGGCTTTACTATGTCTTTACCATATATGTGAATATTTACACCAGATATTTCTAGAGCTTCTTTAAAACCTTCATAGTATGGGCTTCCTTTTTCATCTTCTTCACCTAGAATATTTACAACAACTGATGGAATTAAAGATTCCGTTTCTCCTAAAGGAATTCCACAAATTGCTCTAATATGCTGTTGGAATTGAGATGTCATACAGGCTTCTATTGTAAAATGTCCTGAATTATGTACTCTGGGCGCTATTTCGTTTACAAGAATTTTATTATCATCTGTTAAAAACATTTCTACTGCAAAAACACCTACTCCTCCAAGTACTTCTACACATTTTACAGCAATATCTCTTGCTTTATCAGCTATAATTTTATCTATTCTAGCGGGAGCAATTACAGTATCACAAATATTTGCATCTTGATCAAAGATCATTTCCACTATAGGAAAACTTTTTATTTTCCCATCTATGCCTCTTGCAACAAGAACAGCCAACTCTTTTTTGAAGTCTATATGTTTTTCTCCAAAGCTTTGTCCTTTAAGTGCGTTTTTAAAATCTTTTTCACTTTTAATTAGAAAAACTCCTCTGCCGTCATAGCCTCCCATACAGGATTTTTGTATAAAAGGAAAGCCTAAGCTTTTTCCGGTTTCTCTAATGTCGGATATTATCTCCCATCTTGATGTTGGTATGTTGTTTTCTATCAACATTTCTTTTTGTAATGATTTATCCTTAATAATTTCTAAAACCTTTGGAGAAGGATATATTTTATGTCCTTGTTTTTCAAGTTCAGCTAAAACTTCTGTATCTATATGTTCTATTTCAAAGGTTGTTACATCACATTTCTTAACTAGTTCTATTATCTTTTCTTTGTCATAAAAATCTCCTATTATTTGTTCGTCAGCCGAACTACCTCCTGGAGATCCAGGAGTTGGGTCTAAAGCTAGAACGGTAAAATCCATTTGTTTAGCTTCACTTGTTAGCATTTTACCAAGCTGTCCTCCACCGATTATTCCAATTCTAAATTTTTTTGGATTCATAATTGCACGTCCTTTTTTTGTATTAATTACTAATTATTAACATTTTTCTACCTAAAGTAGTTCACTCCTGCTTCAAATATTCTTTGATTCTTGTCTCCATATATATTTTTATATAAATTTGAACCTACTCTTTCTGAGTGAGCCATCTTTCCTAATATCCTTCCATCAGGACTTGTGATAGATTCAACAGCATAAAGAGAACCATTTGGATTAAATTCACCGTCGTAGGATGGATTATTTTTATAATCTACGTATTGAGTAGAAATTTGTCCATTTCTTTCAAGTTTTTTTATCCAGTCTTCATTAGCTACAAATCTTCCTTCTCCATGGGATACAGGTATATGATGGGTATCACCTAGGCTACATCCACTATACCATGGTGATAAATCCGAAGTGATTTTTGTTTTTACAAAGGTTGATATATGTCTTCCTATTTTATTGAAAGTTAAAGTAGGAAAATCTTCTTTTATATTTGTTATTTCACCGTATTGAAGCAAGCCTAATTTTATCAGAGCTTGGAATCCATTGCATATACCTATCATCAATCCGTCTTTATTTTTTATTAAATCCATAACAGAATCTGCTACATATGGATTTCTGAAAACAGAAGTTATAAACTTACCGGAACCATCTGGTTCATCTCCAGCACTAAAACCTCCTGGTACAGCTATAATATTTGAACTTGAAATATTTTTTGACATCATTTTCAGAGATTCTTCTATATCTTTTGAAGATTGATTTTTAAACACTTGATATGTTACTTTCCCACCTGCTTTTTCAAATATATTACCTGTATCGTATTCACAATTTGTTCCAGGAAATATAGGAATAAAAACTTTTGGTTTCTTTCCTTTTAAATTGTTTATACTTTTAAACTTTGACTTATCCTGACTCTTATATTTAAATTCCTTTATTTTTCCAGAATGATTTTCTTTTATTTTAAATATATTTTCCAATGGTTTTTCCCAGGACTTTTTAACTTCTTCCAAGCTTATATTTTTACTGTTAACATTTATAGATGAATCTTTAGTAGTTTTTCCTAAGAGTTCATATTCTAATTCGTTTAATTTTTTTAGATCTTCAACTTCCAAAATTATATCTCCATAAGAAGGAAGGAAAATATTTTCTAAGTTGTAGTTTTCATTAAAATCAAATCCTATTTTATTTCCTAAACACATCTTGCTAATAGAGCCTCCTGGGCCTCCATAACCAATTGCGGAAGCTGATAAAACCTTTTTGTTTTTAATCAATTTATGTATTTTATCATATTTTGTTTTCATATCTTCATAATCAGGTGTAAAATCTTCCTTTTTTTTAATTGATATTTGTACTATTTTAGAATCTGATTTTTTGAATTCCGGTGATATAATACTGTGGGTTTTACTAACACATACAGCAAAACTAATTAAGGTTGGAGGTACATTTAAGTCTTTGAATGTTCCAGACATACTATCTTTTCCACCTATTGCTGGTATGCTTAAATTTTTCTGTACATCATAGGCTCCTAATAAAGCACTAAATGGTTTACCCCATTTTTTAGAATCAAAGTTCAATCTTTCAAAATATTCCTGTAAAGATAATCTGATCTTTTTGTAATCTCCTCCTAAAGCTACAACTTTTGCTACAGAGCTAACAACGGCAAACATAGCTCCGTGATAAGGACTCCAAATAGCCAGATTAGGATCGTAACCGTGGGTCATTATGGTACAGGTACTTGTATCTCCATTTTCAACTGGTATCTTAGAAACCATTCCATCGACAGGAGTAAGTTTATACTTTCCTCCAAAAGGCATCAGTAAATTAGTGGCTCCTACTGTAGAGTCAAACATTTCAACTAAACCTTTTTGACTTGATACGTTTAAATCTTCTAAATTATTTAAAAATTTATTTTCTAAATTTTCTGTATTTTTAAGTTTTTTAAAATATATTGTTTTATCAGGCTCTGATAAGTGTACATCTGTGTTTTGACTAACACCATTTGTATCTAAAAATTCTCTTGAAATATTTAGTATCTTTTTTCCTCTCCAAGTCATTATGAGCCTTTTCTCTTCTGTTACCTCTGCAACCTTTGTGCATTCCAAGTTTTCTTGTGCTGATAATTGTATAAATTTTTCTTCATCTGAGTAATTTATTAATACAGCCATACGTTCTTGAGATTCTGAAATAGCCAATTCAGTACCATCCAATCCTTCATATTTTTTCGGTATTAGGTCTAAATTTATTCTCAAGCCTTCTGCTAATTCACCAATGGCAACGGATACTCCTCCAGCACCAAAATCATTACACTTTTTAATTAATTTACTTGCTTCTGGATTTCTAAAAAGTCTTTGTATCTTTCTTTCTTCTGGTGGATTACCTTTCTGCACTTCAGAGCTGCATTCTTCTATGGATTCTTCTGTGTGAACTTTAGATGAGCCAGTAGCTCCTCCACATCCATCTCTTCCAGTTTTTCCTCCCACAAGAAGAATAAGATCTCCAGATTTTGGCTTTTCTCTTTTCACATTTATTTTTGGAGCTGCGGCAATCACGGCTCCTACTTCCATTCGTTTTGCTAAAAATCCTTCATTGTAATATTCTTTAATTTCTCCAGCAGCCAACCCTATTTGATTACCATAGGAACTAAATCCTTTAGCTGCTTCTTTTGTTATTTTAATTTGTGGTAATTTTCCTTCTATAGTGTCTTCTATTTTTTTTCTCGGGTCTCCACTCCCCGTTACTCTCATTCCTTGATAAACATAAGACCTGCCGGAAAGAGGGTCTCTTATAGCTCCACCAAGACATGTTGCAGCACCACCATAGGGCTCTATTTCTGTGGGATGATTATGCGTTTCATTTTTAAACATTATCAACCAATCTTCATCTTTACCATCTATGTCCACTTTTGCTTCTATACTACAAGCATTTATTTCATCTGATATCTCTAAATCCTTAAGTAGTCCTTCTTTTCGAATTTCTTTTGAATTGATAGTCGCTAAGTCCATTAAATTAATATCCTTTTTCCTTGTTTCGTAGACAAATTTTCTTGAACTCAAATAGCTTTTATATGATTTTTTTATTCTTTCTGTAAATATACCTTTTTCAAAAGTAATATTATTAATCTTAGTTGAAAAGGTAGTATGTCTACAGTGATCCGACCAATAAGTATCGATTACCTTTAATTCTGTAATAGTAGGATCTCTTTTTTCCTTTTCTTTAAAATAATTTTGGCAGAACTTTATATCATCCATATTCATAGCGAGAGAATTATCTAGGATAAATTTTTCCAGTTGTTCAGATGAATAATTTGAAAATCCTCTACAAATAGAAACATCCGGTGGTTCTGGATATACCATCTCTAAAGTAAGTGGTTTAAGAAGAGATGCTTCTCTTGAATCTACCGGATTAATGTAGTAATTCTTTATTTTTTTTATTTCCTTTGAAGTTAAATCCCCTTGCAATATAATAATTTCTGCATATTTTACCAAGGGTTTTTCTTTGCTGGTAATAATTTGAAGGCATTGGGAAGCAGAATCTGATCGTTGATCAAATTGTCCTGGCAAATATTCAACTCCAAAAATATTACCTGAATAGTTTATTTTTTCAAAAAAAACATCATCTTGGTTTTTTTCCGCAAAAACTTTATAAATAGATTTTTCAAATTCTTTTTTAGAAATATTGGAAATATCATATCTATTTATTAATCTTATGCTTTCTAAATTATTCATATTTAAATTTTTCTTAAAATCTTTAAGAAGGTTTTTGTTTTCTGTATTAAATATAGATTTCTTTTCTACAAATATTCTATAAACTTCGGAATTCATTCAATTCTCCTTTTTTCTTTTTGTAATAATATAATACAAAATATAGTTTTGAATGTCAATAAAATTACGGTCATTAATTTAAATATAAAAAAATAAAGTTCGTATTATAACGAACTTTATTTTGATTATTTTAATTTATTTATCGTAAACTACTTGTCCATCTATTATTGTCTTTTCTATTTCTACATCTTTTATTTTAGCTGGTGAAATGTTGTATATATCCTCACTGATTACAACCATATCTGCTAACTTACCTATTTCTAAAGTACCTTTTATATCTTCTTCATATGACATATAAGCGGAATTATATGTGTAGCCTACTATGGATTGATCTACTGTAAGTTTTTGTTCGGGAATCCATCCATTTTCCGGATTGCCATCAAAGTCCTTTCTAGTTACTGCTGAATAAATATTTTCAAGAGGACTCGGACTTTCAACAGGGCTATCTGTTCCAAAGGAAGCAATAATATCCATGTCGTAATATCTTTTCCAGTTGTAGGTATATTTCGCTCTTTCATTTCCTACTCTTTTCGGTGCAACTTCCCAATCTGAGGATGCAAATATAGGTTGTATATATGCAGATACCTTATTTTTTTGGAATCTTTCAAATAATTTTTTTGTAGTTATCTGAGAGTGAACTATGCCGTGCCTTAGTTCTTGTCCTGTCTCCTTAGTCGCTTTTTCTATACTATCAAAAGCCATATGCATCATCTTATCTCCAATAGAATGAATAGCCACTGCCTTACCATTTTTACATGCTGTAAGTACGAATTCATCCAATTGCTCTGCCGTATAAGCCGTCATCCCAATTTTACTTTTATCGTCGTCGTAAGGTTCACTTAAGTAAGCTGTCCTAGCTCCTAAAGAACCGTCTCCTAG
Source organism: uncultured Clostridia bacterium (assembly GCA_964393495.1). Taxonomy (GTDB): domain Bacteria; phylum Bacillota; class Clostridia; order Tissierellales; family Dethiosulfatibacteraceae; genus UBA8670. The sequence continues at coordinate 35,965 of CAYMUD010000003.1, forward strand.
CAATTTTAAAGGACCTACTTTAAATTTATTATCAATTTTTAGTTTATGTACTTTCTTATCGAGAAAGTCTAAATATTCTTTTATATCAAAAAATAAACTTTGCTGATTTATTCTTATATTTATTTTTCCTTCCTTGTATAGTTCTTTATAAGCCTGTATTACAGTTTCCCAAGATTTACCACCATGCTGAATATCGTCGCTTTGTATGCTTGTCAATCCAAACTTTTCAAGACTTTTAGTAGCTTTTTCTAAAATAACCTTTATGTCATCTAATGTTAGTTCTGGTTTTGCTTTATTTATAAAACTATTGGCATTTTCTTTAAACATTCCAGTTAAATTACCATCTTCATCCTTCTCTATTTCTCCACCTTCAACCTTTGTTTCATCATTTACTCCTGTAAGCTCAATAGCCTTTGAATTGCAAGCTGTAATATGAGTACATATTCTAGATAATGCAATAGGAATTTCTGTAGAGATTTTATCTAAATCATCTTTTTTAGGAAATTCATTCTTTGAAAACAAATCCTGATTCCATCCTGTTCCTACCAACCATTGATCTTCTCTTAGTTTATTGTTATTGAGAAAATCTTTGCATCTTTCAATAATTTCATTTACAGATTTTACCCCTTTTAGGTCTACACTTTCTAAGCTTTCACCATATTTTAAAATATGCATATGAGAATCGTTAAATCCAGGCAAGGTTGTTTTCCCTTTTAAATCTACAATATTTTCATTTGCTACATCATATTTTTTCTTCAAGTACTTGAATTCCCCAAAATCTTTTACTTTGCCTTCTTCTATGTAAATAGAATCAACAATTTTTCTTTTTTTATCCATTATATGGATTTTTCCATTTTTATAAATTCTTTTTTTCTTACTCATTTTTTCTCCTTTCAAGATAAAATCCTAAAGCACATACTATTAAACTCGCTATCATTATAATAGAAATAAAAGGTTGATTTCTCAAACCTTCTATAAAATAAGCTAGTAAAATTAAAATTATAAAGATTGTTCCGCCAACCACTTTTAATCTTGATGCCATAGTTCCTCCCTTTTATATGTATAATTCACACCATTTTTTTCCATTAAAATAGTATATTTTGTTAAATCCAACACTTTTTAGCAGTTCGATAGATTTTTCATATTCATAATCTAAACTTTCAATATCATGAGCATCTCTGCTTATTGTAAGAGGTATGTTTCTGGCTTTTATTTCTTTCAATATCCAATTACTAGGATAATAGCTATCTGAATATCCTCTATATTTGCCACCTGTATTTAGTTCCACTACGGTTTTAGATAGTTTGATTTTATCCAATACCGACAATACCCTTTCTCTATACCATCTATCTCTTTCGTTAAATAAGACTCCATCTTTATTGTTTTTTTTTATTAAGTCAAGATGCCCAAGTATAGGAGGATTGTAATTTTCTATCATATCTTCTACGTAATTATAATATTTAGAAACTGCCTTCTCAACATCACCATCAAAGGATTCTTTTATCCCCTGTTTTAATTCTTCTGAATTATAATCAACAGTCCAATATTCATTGCCTTTATTTTTCCCAAGAAAATGAACTGAGCCTATCCAATAATCTAGTCTATTGAAAATCCTTTTGTCTATATATTCCATCTTGTAATCTACTATATAGTCAAGCTCTAATCCAAGCAAGACCTTTATCTTGCCCTTATATTTGCTTTTTAAATCTTGAACTTCTTTTATATAATTGTTTAATTTTTCTTTTTTTATGGTCCAGTCATTTGCAAAAGGTAATGGTCCGTGGGATGATATTCCAATAATATTGTATTTGTATTTTATAGCTCCAAGTATCATCTCTTCTACTTCTTTACTACCATCACAATATGTGCTGTGGGTATGCAGATTAAATTTCACTTATCTCACTCCTGATTTCCTTTTGTAAATTCATTATATAATTTTTTTACTTGTTCTTTATATTTGTTTTCTATTTCTAAATATCCCCATCCAAATTGATTTTCAAAGATACCATCATAAACAACACTGTGATTTTTTATTAGTGCATAGGGTATATCATAATCTTCTAGAACCTCTTCAAGTATATCGCTTTCGTATTGATTTTTTAATTCTATTCTAAAAGTATCCATTTTTCCTCCTTTTATGTTTTATTTTACATCATAAAGATAATTATATCAATTTATACAGTTGTTTTAGATTTTAATTTTTGTTATTATTAAGTATATTTAGGAAAGCGAGGTCAAATAATGAATAAAATTGATAAATCTAAAGAATACGGGATCGTATTTACAGGTGGAGGTATGAAGGGATGTTATGAAATTGGTGCGTGGAAAGCTTTTAATGAAATAGGTGTTAAAGTTAAAGCTATCGCTGGAACATCTATTGGAGCTATTAATGGTGCTTTATTTGCACAAGGAGATTACGACTTAGCTTACGATAAATGGGTAAAGGCAAATATACAAGACTATCTAAATTCTCCTGATGATAATCCAGTCACTCTTTTTTTAAGCGCTGTAAAAGAAAAAGGTATTGATACAACTTCAATAAAGAAAATGATTAAAAACACAATAGATGAGGAAAAAATCAGAAATTCTCCTATCGATTATGGGTTAGTAACTTTTTCTTTAAGTGATATGAAACCTTTTATGGTAATGAAAAAAGATATACCTCAAGGAGCTTTAGTTGATTATATTATGGCGTCTTCTGCTTTTCCTTTGTTTAAAACTCCTGAAATAAACGGCAAAAAATATATAGATGGAGGTGTTTATGATAACACTCCCGCCCCTTTACTTGCAGAACATGGGTATAAAAATATTATAATTGTAGATATTTCAGGAATAGGAATAAATAGAAACTATACTGCTGAAGGATTAAATATTGATAATCTTTATAAAATTAAAAATTCTTATGATTTATGTGGTATTCTAGAGTTTGATTTAGATAAAATTAAACGAGGAATAAAAATGGGTTATTTAGATACTATGAAAGCCTTTGGAGAGTATTCAGGTCGCAAATACTACATATGTAAAAACTCTTTAGATTATTCAGATTCTAAGTATTTCTATCCTATTGACAACAAGGAGCTTTTAGATATTTTTGATATTATAGCATCCGATGCTGAAGGAAATACAAAGAGTGCCCGGTATTCATTAATTAAAAGAATCCACGAATACTCAGATGATTCTCTTACAATGAAAAATATATTGCCTTCTTGTTTAGAAATAGCTGCAGAGATTTTTGGAATTGATCCTATTGAATTATACACTGTAGATGAACTTTATGAATTAGTTGTAGATAAATTCTCTAAGGGTAAAAGCATATTAAAAAATACAACTAAAATAGATTTAATAAAAGGAAAGTATAAGTCTTTTGATTGGACAAATATAAATAGACAAAATTTAGTAGTTTATTTAATGAATTTAAGCGAAAAAGAAACTCTAAGCAAAAAACATTTGATCAATTTTATGCCTAAAGTTTATATAACATATCTTCTTATTAAATTTATAGAATCAAGAAAGAATTGATAATATCTCTTATCTTTCTTCTCTAAAATAAGGAAGACTCAATGATTTAGGAGGACTTCCTTCTTTTGATTTATTTAAAGAACTAAATGTAAGTACAATTATAGTTACAATGTATGGAAGCATATTTAATAAATTTTGAGAAATATTTAAATACTGAATTCTAAAGCCTATAATACTCAATCCACCAAAAAGATATGCCCCGTATATTGATTTAAAAGGATTCCATTTTGAAAAAATAACTAAAGCTATAGCAATCCATCCTCTTCCAGCAGTAATGTTATCCTGCCAAGTAGGAACTTCTACAATGGAAAGATATGCTCCTCCTAATCCACACAAAGCTCCTCCCACAAGAATATGTATGTATTTATATAAATCTATGTTTATACCTGCTGCATCAGCTGCTGATGGATTTTCTCCAATAGCTGTTAAGTTTAAACCTTTTCTCGTTTTATATAGATATATTCCTAAAAATACTGCAAGTATATAGCTTAAATATATATATATATCCTGATAGAAAAAAACTTCTCCTATTATTGGAATTTTAGACAATATAGGTATTTCTACTGGCTTAAAAAACTTTATAACTTCAGTTGCCATCTTCTTTCCTATAAAGTTAGTACCCAAAAAACTAGACACTCCTGTCCCAAAAATAGTTAGAGACAAACCTGATACAACTTGATTTGACCTTAGTGTAATTGTTAAGAATCCGTAGATTAATGCAGCTAAACTTCCTGCTAAAGCAGCTCCTAATAATGCAATGTATGGATCTTGAAAATGAAATCCTAGTGCAAATCCTGATATAGCTCCTATTAACATCATTCCTTCTACACCTAAGTTTAAATTACCAGCTTTTTCTGTTATAAGTTCTCCTAGAGTGGCTAATAATAAAGGAGTTCCTGCAACAACGGATGCTTTCAATATATTAACTAACATTTATATTTCCTCCCTTATCATTTCTCCTATCTGGTACTAATTTATACTGAATAAAAAATTCGCTACCTATTACAAAAAACAATATCATACTCTGTATAATATCCGCTGCAGATTGGGGTATTTGATAAGCTGTTTGTATAAAACCTCCACCTTTTATTAATCCAGCAAATAGTGCGGAAACTGGAATGATAAATGCTGGTTTTAAGCCTGAAAGCCAAGCGGTAATAATTGCTGTATATCCATATCCTGCTGATACGTGATTAGTTAAGGTTCCATTAACTCCTGAAACTTCCATCATACCAACTATTCCACAAATTCCACCACTTATAATTAGTCCTCTTATAATAACTCTATTTACCCTTATTCCAGAATAATTAGCTGTATCCTGACTCTCTCCTACTACTTTTATTTCGTATCCAAATTTTGTTTTATTCATAAATACTGTAACCAAAACAACTGTAAAAACTGCAACTATCCATCCCATATGTATTCCTAGAACATCTGGGAGTAATGCATTATCAGCAAAGCTAGATATTTTGGGAAATCCTAGAGATTGAGGATCTCTCCAAGGCCCATACTGTAAATATGTTATGATATTTAAGGCTATATAGTTCATCATTAGAGTAATTATAGTTTCGTTGGTTTGAAATTTAACTTTTAATAATGCTGGTATGAAAGCCCAAAATCCGCCTCCCATAAATCCTGCTATAAACATTATAGGTAAAAGTATAGGCTTAGGAAGGTTGGGAAAGTTTAATGCAATATAACTGGCAAATAGGGCTCCTATTAAAATTTGACCTTCCCCACCTATATTCCAAAATTTCATTTTAAAAGCTATCATTATACCTAAAGATGTCATAATTAAGGGTATTATAATATTAATAGTATCTTTAATTCTATAAATAGAGCCAAAAGCTCCTTTGGCCATTGAAATATATACTTCCAATGGGTTATGTCCTAGTAAAAATATAAATAACCCGGATAGAATTAAAGATCCTATGATTGCTGCACTTCTTATTTTAACAGCTTCTATTTTTGAAATTTTTTCTCTTTTTATCATTCTCATACTGTCAGCACCTCTGAATCTATTTCATCAGACATTAATAATCCGATTTTTTCTTTGCTAGTTCCTTCTGCAGGTAAAATTCCTGTTACTTTCCCACTTGAAAGAACCATTATTCTATCGCAAAGCTTTAATAGCACATCTAAATCTTCACCTATAAATAATATACCCACACCTTTTTTCTTCTGTTCGTTAATTAAGTCGTAAATTGTATGAGATGATGCAATATCTAAACCTCTTACTGCATACGCAGTTATTAAAACCTGAGGATTTGTATCTATTTCTCTTCCAATTAAAACTTTTTGGATATTACCTCCTGATAGTTGTTTTACAGGATGAGAAGTTCCTGGTGTTTGAATCTCTAGCTTATTTATCATATTTCTACATTTCTCTTTTACAGGCTTTCTCTTTATAAATAGACCTTTTTGCTTATGCTGTTCTTTAAGTAAATAGTTGTCAACCATATCCATTGAAGCTACCAAACCCATTCCTAATCGATCCTCAGGAATAAAGCTCATACTTATACCTTTATAGATTATGTCTCGTGGTGATAATCCTACCATATCTTCACTATCGTATAAAATTTTACCTCTTTTAATTTTATGAAGACCGGCTATAGCTTCGCACAATTCCTTTTGACCGCTTCCAGCTACTCCAGCTACTCCTAATATTTCTCCTTTATGCAAAGCAAAAGAAATATCTTTTAAAACTTCTATTTTCTCTATATCTTCCACTGTTAAATTTTGGATCTTAAGTATCTCTTCTCCTATTTCAACTTTAGGTCTGTCTATTGACAAATCTACAGCTCTTCCAACCATTAAATCTGTAAGCTCTTTAGAATTAGTTTTAGAGGTTTCTAATGTTTTAACTGTGTGTCCTTTTCTTAATACTGTAACTTTATTGGATATTTCCATAACTTCATGAAGTTTATGAGTTATTATTATAATTGAGCAACCTTCTTTTGCCATATTTTTAAGAATCTGGAATAATTTTTTGGTTTCTTGTGGTGTTAATACAGCAGTGGGTTCATCCATTATAAGTATATCTGCGCCTTGATAAAGAACCTTTAGTATTTCTGTTGCCTGCTTTTCTCCTATTGACATTTCATATATTTTTTTATTGTAGTTTATACTAAGTCCATAACTTTCTGCTACTTTTCTAATTTTATCTTTGCTTTTACTTTGACTTAAAAAGAAACTACCTTTTTGGCCTAAGGTTATATTTTGAACAGCAGTCATTGCTTCTACTAATTTATAATGCTGATGTATCATCCCTATACCCTTTTTTATTGAATCCTCAGGAGAATCAAATTTTACAGGTTCTCCATGTATATAAATAGAACCGCTATCAGGCTTATAAAAACCTGATAGCATGTTCATAAGGGTACTTTTCCCAGCTCCATTTTCTCCTAAAAGAGCATGAATTTCTCCTTTTTTTACTTTTAAATTTATATTGTCATTTGCCTTAACAGTACCAAAACTTTTACTTATGTTTTCCATTTTTACATAAATATTTTGATCCATATAATCCTCTATTCTATATTTCCTTCTACGCCTTCTACAAACCACATCATATCTAGCATTTCTCCATCTGTTAATTCTTGTCCTTCTTCAACTTTCAAGTTTCCATCTTGGTCGTATATAGGACCACCGAATACTTTTAGTTCGCCATTTAGAATTTTTTCTTTAGCTTCATCTAAGAATTCTCCTGCTTCATCTGGTGCTAAATCTGTAAGTGGAGCTAATTCTACTATGTCATCATCCATTCCACCCCAATATTGATGAGATTCGAATGTTCCATCAATTACGGTTTGAACTTGCTCAGTGTAATATGGTCCCCAATTCCATATTGGCGCTGTCATATATGCTTCAGGAGCCATTTCAGACATATCAGTATTATACCCTATAGAATAAGCTTCTCTTTCTTCAGCAGCCTGTTGAGGTCCTGTAGTATCTTGATGCTGAGCTATTATATCTGCTCCTTCGTCTAATAAAGCTACTGCTGCTTCTTTTTCTATTGCAGGATCATACCAAGTAGATGTCCATTTTACTCTCACTGTTGCATCAGGATTTACTGATTGCACTCCTAATGTAAAAGCATTTATACCTCTTATTACTTCAGGTATTGGATAAGCAGCTACGTATCCAATATTATCTGTTTCTGTTTTTAGTCCTGCTACTATTCCACTTAGATATCTTGGTTGATATATTCTACCAAAATAAGTAGTTAAATTTTCAGTAGTTTTGTATCCTGAACAATGGAAAAAAGCTACATCAGGATAATCTTCTGACACTTCTACAATGTAATCCATATACCCAAAGCTTGTAGCAAAAATTGCTTCTGCACCTTGGTCTATCATGTTTCTAATTTCCTGTTCAACTTCTTGAGTTTCAGGAACTGATTCTTTATAAATAGTTTTAACATTTAAGTTTTCTTCTAAATATAATCTACCTTCATTGTGAGCATATGTCCATCCACCATCACCAATAGGCCCTACAAATATGAAACCTACAGTTAATTCTTCTTCTTTTGGTGTCTCAACATCTTCGTCGCTTCCGCAACCTACAAGTGAAAGCATTAATGTTAATGATAAAATTACTAATAAAATTTTTTTCATTTTTTCCTCCTGTTTTTTAGAAAATTATTTTTCCATCTTGGATTTTTTTAACTATTGCTAATGATTCTAATCTTATTTCTTTTTCCAGTAGTAACTTCCTACCGTCTTGAAATCCTTTTTCTACAACAATACCGATTCCTTTTACATTTCCTTTGCTCTGTTTTACAATGTTATAAAGTCCTAGTGCCGCTTGGCCTCTTGCTAAAAAATCATCAATTATCAAAATATTATCTTTTTCATTTAGATATTTTTTTGAAACTTTAATGTCATAATACTTGTTTTTAGTATAGGAATATACTTTGTTAGTATATACGTCTTCATCTAAATTCAAAGATTGAGTTTTTTTAGCAAAAACCACGGGAACATTAAAATACAAAGCTGTTATACTTGCTATTGCTATTCCTGATGCTTCTATTGTTAAAATTTTTGTTATATTGTCTTCTTTAAATTTTTTGTAAAATTCTTTTCCAATACTTTTTAAAAGGTTGATATCTATCTGATGATTAAGAAAAGAATCAACTTTAACAATATTGTTTCCTAATGCTTTCCCTTCTTTTAAAATCTTCTGTTCCAATAATTCCATACATTCTCCTTTATAAAAAAGTAAAACTCTGCAAAAGCAGAGTTCATGACAAAATTAACACAAAAATTAATTTTTGTTCAGAACTCGTAGCCTGTAACTATTTACGGTAGTTTGTAGAAACATTTGGCCCTTATTACCAAATTTATACGAGAAATATTTAATTACGACAATAAAAAGTTTATTACACTTTGGATAAAAAATCAACTATTAATTTGTTTTATCCTGCTTAATACTTTATCATACATATCTTTATATTTTTTTAACTTCTCCCTTTCTTCCTTTACAATCTTTTCAGGAGCTTTTTCTACGAAATTTTTATTCTTTAGCTTTCCTTCGGCTCTTTTTATCTCAGATTCTAGTTTTTCTTTTTCTTTTTCTAATCTTTCTTTTTCTTTTTCAAAATCAATGAGTTCAGATAATGGGAGGTAGATTTCTAAACCGTCAATTACTGCTGATGCTGTATCTTCATCCAATGTATCTTTGTTTTCTAATATAGTCATCTCTTCTAAATTTATTAGATTATTTAGATGCCTTTCTATGCTTTTTAAGTATTCTTTATATTTTTTGTTTTTAGGAATAAAGTATCCATTAATTTTCTTAGAAGGCTTAACATCCATTTCTGCCTTAATATTTCTTATGCTTTTTATTATTTCCATAGCAAAATTTATCTCTTCTACTGAGTTTTCGTATTTATTTTCTATATTTACTTTTGGCCATTGGCTTAAAATAAGTGGTTCATCATTTTTAGGCAAATTCTGCCATATTTCTTCAGTAATAAATGGCATAAATGGATGAAGTAGTTTAAGCATATCTTTCATTACATTAACCAGTACATAGAGAGCATTCTGTTTATCTTCCTTGTCTTCTCCGTATAATCTTGGCTTAACTAGTTCTATATACCAGTCGCAGTATTCATTCCAAATAAAGTCATATATCTTATGTAGAGCCAATCCTAAATCAAAATTTTCTAAGTTTTTATTCGCTTCTTCTGTTACTTTGCTTATTCTTGAAAGTATCCATTTATCTTCGTTTTTTAAGGTGTTAATATTCGGAATTAATTCTTCATCTTCTTCTAAATTCATTAATACAAATCTAGATGCATTCCAGAGTTTATTTGCGAAATTTCTACTAGCTTCGAGTTTGTCTACTTGATATCTAGTATCGTTTCCTGGTGTTAATCCTGTTATCAACATAAATCTAAGAGCATCGGCTCCGTACTCATCAATTACTTCTAATGGATCTACTCCATTTCCTAAAGATTTACTCATTTTATTTCCCTGTGCATCTCTTACTAGTCCATGTATTAAAACATGTTTAAAAGGTACTTCGTTCATATGTTCTATGCCAGAAAACATCATTCTTATAACCCAAAAGAAAATAATATCATAACCTGTTACAAGTACATTTGTAGGGTAAAAGTATTCTAAATCTTCTGTTTCTCCAGGCCAGCCTAAGGTTGAAAAAGGCCACAATGCAGAACTAAACCAAGTATCTAGAACGTCTTCATCTTGCTTTAAGTTTTTACTTTTACATTTTGTACATTTATCAGGTGCTTCTTTAGATACAATAATTTCACCACAATCCTGACAGTAGTAGGCTGGTATTCTATGACCCCACCATAGCTGTCTCGAAATACACCAATCTCTTATATTTTCAAGCCAGTGAAAGTATATCTTATCAAACCTTTCTGGCACAAATGTAGTTTTATTATCTTTTACTGCTTGTATTGCTGGTCCAGCTAATGGCTCCATTTTAACAAACCACTGGTCAGATATTCTAGGCTCTATTACCGTACTACATCTGTAACAGGTACCTACTGAATGTTCATTTTTTTCAATTTTTACTATCAGGTTATTTGCCTTTAAGTCTTCTACAAAAGCTTTTCTACACTCGTATCTATCCATGCCTTCGTAGTTACCGGCATAAGAATTCATTACACCTTTTTCATCTATACATGATATTTCTTCTAAGTCATGTCTTTTACCAATAGCAAAATCATTGGGATCGTGGGATGGTGTTATTTTTAAAGCTCCAGTACCTTTTTCCATATCTGGATATTCATCAGCTATGATTTCTATTTCTCTTCCTACTAATGGTACAATAACTTTCTTTCCTATGAATTTTTGATATCTTTCATCATCAGGGTGCACAGCTATTGCTGTATCTCCAAATATAGTTTCAGGTCTTGTAGTAGCTATTGTAAAGTATTCATCTTTCTTATCTACAAAATAATATTTAACATAATAGTAATTACCATCCTTATCTTCATGCTCCACTTCTATGTCCGATAAAGAAGTAAGGCAATCAGGACACCAATTTATGATTCTATTACCTCTGTAGATTAATCCTTCTTCATATAGTTTTACAAATACATCATTTACAGCTTTGCTGCATCCTTCGTCCATTGTAAATCTTTCTCTAGACCAGTCACATGAATTTCCCAGTTTTTTCATCTGCTCTGTAATTCTACCGCCGTATTCATCTTTCCATTCCCAAGCTTTTTGAAGGAATTTTTCTCTACCTATTTGGTCTTTTTCTATTCCTTCTCTTCTTAGTTTTTCTACTACCTTTACTTCTGTAGCAATACTGGCATGATCAGTTCCTGGAATCCACAATGCTTCATATCCGTCCATTCTTTTCCACCTGATTAAGATATCTTGAAGTATATGGTCCAATGCATGTCCCATATGAAGCTGTCCTGTAATATTTGGTGGTGGTAAAACAATAGTGAAAGGTTCCTTATCTTTATTTGGTTCTGCCTTAAAGTAACCATTTTCTTCCCACATCTTGTATATTCTATCTTCGAAATCTTTTGGCTTGTATTTTTTAGCTAAATTTTCCATATTAACCTCCTATTAAAATTTTATCATTATTATCATTCCTAATAATGTTATTGCCAAGCCTACCCCTTTAACTATAAGTAGTTTTTTCATTGTCTGTATTTTTCCTTTTCTAAATAACTTATCAGATCCAAAAACTATTAGTGATCCTACTAATAATAAGCCTAGTCCAGAATTGTACATAATTATCATCCTTTTAATGTATTTTTTTGTTAAATGTTTTCATAGAGGCTTTCGTTTATGTTAGGTCATAAGTAAAACGGGTATACTTATCCTTTTTAAGGACGAGTATACCCGCGGTACCACCTTA